>CAIYCZ010000436.1 GCA_903924805.1 uncultured delta proteobacterium
GATATACTCTCTCACAGACAAACCTCCACTTAAACGGAAACACAGCCTCCGTGACCAGATAGAACGGGCAACGTTATCCATCTCAAATAATATTGCAGAAGGCTTTGAGAGAGGCACAACTCAGGAGCTTTTGACCTTCCTCTATATTGCAAGAGGTTCAGCAGGAGAAGTCCGCTCCATGCTGTGCTTCTTTGAAAGGCTCCCTGATTTTACTGATCTCAAATCAGAAATTTCAAATCTGAAATCTTCCGTAGAAAGCATATCCAGACAGTTACGAGCCTGGGCGGATTCTCTCCAAAATACGGAAATAAGAGGCCAGAGATACCTTAATGAAAAGGAGCGAAGAATTTCGCAAAGCAAGAAAGAGCGGGAAGAATTCATTGAATCCCTCAAGAAAAGCCAAAGAGGCAAATAGCTAATAATAGATACTGGGAGTTGATTAGGACTAAAAATAATGATGCCTGTTTTCTCTTTTTTAAATCTGTTGACAATGTTTAACGATAAACTATATATGAGCTACAAATAGTACGCTTCTTCCCTGCAGATTGAGGGGTTTTTGTTTTTATTCTTATGAGAGAGGTCTGCTTTTGAGCTCTACGCAAACACCAGCACATTTTGTTGAGCCGCAAGAAAAAGTACCGTGTCTTATGTGCGGAGCAACTGAAAGCAAGGCCCTACTGCAGGTACCGGATCATCTGTTTGCACAACCCGGAAAATATCAAATCGTACAATGCTGCAGTTGTGAGCTCGTTTACGTCAATCCCAGACCAACATTAGAAGCCCTAAAAAAGCACTATCCTGACAATTATTTTGCCTACACTCAACTGGAAGAAATATCCAGACCGCTGCAGTACATTCTCAATCCCAGCATCAAATCCAGTGCCATCAGGCGGATTCGTGGCATCGAAAGAGTTATCGGGCAATTACCTCAAGAGACAAAAGTAGTTGATGTTGGTTGTGGACTTAACCTGTTTCTTCGGTATCTTGGTGAGTTGCGTGGCTGCCAGGGTGTTGGCGTGGATTTTAATGCACGGGTAGCAGAATATGTTCGTAAAAAATTCAATATGCCCGTTGTCTACGGCACATTGCATGATGCAGGGTTTGATAACGATCAGTTTGACTTGGTCACGATGCACGAGTACCTCGAACACGAACCAAATCCACTGCAGATACTCACAGAGGCCCGGCGGATTACCCGTACCGGCGGACATATAAACATCGAGGTTCCCTACATAGGCGGTATCCCGGCCAGGATTTTTCGATCCCGATGGTCACAGTTTGATGTCCCCCGGCATTTGGTCTTTTTCACACCCCGAACATTAGAAAAAATGCTGAAGCGCTGTGGATATCAACTGGTAGCTGTTCGGACATTCGGCTTGCCGTTTGTAATTGGTTTAAGCGTTTTACATAGTCTTGGCTTTAATAAACTGGGGGGAATAAAAGGAGCCGGATGGCTTCTTGTTGGTGTGGCAGGGACTCCCTTTCTGCCGTTTGTGCCCATTATGCATGAATTCATGTCTATCGTTGCACGTGCTGAATAGTTGGGAAAAAATAGTACAGCGACCATTTAAATGCGGCTTGCCCGCAACAGCGGATAACCCTGATTAAAAAGATTTGCATTCTAATGCTATCGCACTATTTTTAGCCTTAAACGTCGGCTCTACCTTTTCTGTTTTTTAATATACCACAGCAGCTGCCTGAACACCCCGCGTATAAGTTTAACCTCCTCCTTTGCAAGCCCGGCCCTGGTCAGGATTCTCCTGAAGCTGCCAAGGGTATGCTCCGGATTTTGCCGGTTGATAAATCCTATTTCAAGCAGGGTGCTGCGCATATGGTCATACATATTTTCAACCTCGCCTGCCGGTGCCAGACGCGGCGCATCATAGGCTACCCTGCCCTGTACTGCCCGGTAAATTTCATAGCACATAATGATGACCGCATGGGAAAGGTTCAGCGATTTTCCGCCCCGGGCAGCAGGAATTGAGACAATTTCATTGCATAGCTCAAGCTGTTCATTGCTCAGTCCCCTGTCTTCAGGCCCGAACACCAGTGCTACCTGATTATTCTGTATCAGCCCCGCCGCCTTTTCTCCCATTTCAGGCGGAAATATGAAAGGTCTCCAGCGCCTTGCCCGGGCAGTGGTTCCAAATACATATCCTGCTCCTGCAATAGCTTCACGAAGACTGCCTGCTTTTTGTGCTGCCTGCAAAATATTCCCTGCATTTGTTGCCATGCGGAATGCTTCTTCATTTACTTCACCGTACGGATTGACCAGGATAAGCTTAGAAATCCCCATATTTTTCATGGCTCGCGCTGTCGATCCGATATTGCCCGGGGCAAGCGTTCCCACTAAAACTATGCGCATGTTATCCAGTAGCTTTTTCATTGGTTACTAAAACTTTACCATACTCTTGTGTATATGCTATGTTAATAAAATTCTACCTGATCTCCCTTTTAAAGGGGAGTAAAGGGATTTTTAAATAAACACAGCCAGCAGTTGTCCACTGCTATCTTTACCTATAACTGTTTTTCCTTCAACATCTATTTTCAATAACAGTGTAGAGTCTTTCCCTATGAATGCGTATTTAAAAAAGAACATAAAGTCCCGAGTTCTTAATGGTCACCCGTGGATATATGATAATGAAATAGAACGCGTCTCCGGTGAACCGCAGCCGGGCGATATTGTCAGCGTTTATTCCGGGAAGACCTTTGTCGGCACCGGGTATTACAATCCTCATTCAACAATACGGATACGCATACTTTCCAGAAATAACGAAGACATTAACAGATCTTTTTTTGAACAAAAGATAACAGCGTCAGCACGCTACAGAAAAGAACTTTTCCCGGATGAGACTTCATTTCGCGTCATATTTGGGGAAGGTGATGGATTGCCGGGCCTGATAGTAGATAAATTTTCCGATTATCTGATAATGCAGCTAACTACCCTGGGCATATCCAGGTGGCGTGAAGATATTGTAAACATTCTTGTCAGCATCTTTCAACCCAAAGGCATCTTTGAAAAGGATGATGATAAAAGCTCAAAGAAAGAGGGAATTAAACCAATTGAAGCGTGGGTTTATGGCAGCGGCCCAGAGCTCATTCCCTTTGAAATGAACGGAATACTGTTTTTGGCAGACACGCTCGGACAAAAAACCGGCTTTTTCCTTGATCAGCGGTTAAATGCATTAACTGCCCGCAGGTATGCAGACCATAAGAAAGTATTGGATGCATTCTCATATACGGGTAATTTTGGAATCCATGCCTTAAAAGGCAATGCCGACTTTGTAACATTCATTGACTATTCCCAGCGGGCACTTCAGGTCCTTGAGGAAATATTAAAATTAAACAAACTTGATACATCCCGCTATGAGATTTTTACTGCAAACACGTTTGATCACCTGCGGGTGCTGGAAAAATCAGGCGAATCATTTGATTATATTATATTAGACCCGCCCTCTCTGGCAAAGGATCGCGGTTCAAAACAGAATGCATTGAAGGGCTATAAGGAATTAAACCTCAGGGCAATGAAGCTCATCAGGGATGGCGGACTGCTTTCCACTTCTTCATGCACGCAGATAATTTATGAAGAAGATTTTAAAAAGGTAATCTATAGCGCAGCTGAAAACACCAAAAAGCAAATCACCATTTTGTGTAAAGGCATGCAATCACCGGATCATCCGGTTGTGCTGAATATTTTTGAAACAGAGTATTTGAAATATTATGTTTTGAGGGTAGAACGTTTAAGATGCAGGTAGCTGCGGGTTACCGTTTGATTGCTTCGTAAATGCAGAGTGGCGGAATATTGCGGAATTCATGCTCAATGTGAACAACATCAAAATGGCTTTTCAAATGCTCTTTTAAATGGTTTGAGTGCTGGTATACTAAAAATTTTCCGCCATTTCCCAAAGCCCTGTAGGTATTGTGCAGTATTTTGTTTTTGCTGTTAGGTGTTAAAAAAGAAAACGGAATGCCGGAGATAATATAATCTGCACAAAGCTCTTCTGCTGATTCAATACTATTAAGCACGTTTTCAGCACTGTCGTTAAAAATATTGACCCGCGGGTCCCTGATTCTATGCAGGATATTGACAAAGTTCTTGTTGAGCTCAATGAGAATGAGCTTTGAGTCCTTAGACATCTTTTTCAGCAGGTATTTTGAAAACACCCCGGTCCCTGGTCCGTATTCAATGATGACGTTTCTTTTTTTGAAATCGATTTTATCGCATACCTTTTTTACACCAAAGGTAGAAGTGGGCGTTATTGAAGCGACATTCTTGTCCCGGATAAAATTCTTCAGATACGTTAGCGTGCTCATTGCTAAATCCAGCTCCGACTATCTTTCAGTTATTCTTGTATCAATATATTAGTGTTAAATAAAAAAATTGCAACTTAATTTTTCATTAAATTGTCATGCTGTGTTCAGTTCAACCGTTTTTTATCGTGTCCGTTTATAATGTAACGGATGCCGTAATTACACATGACAAGCAGCGTTAAACATTGCGGTGATATGCTGAAAAGATGGGCCAGGGTTAGGATTTCAGGGTATATCCGTATTTAATTCCTTGATTAATCTATACTGGTATGCTAAATAAAACAAATTTACTAAAAAATATATAATACAACTTTCTGCCGTAAGAAAACAGCGGACTGCAGACACGGCAGACACGGTACGGTATGTAACCGCACAATGTTACGCTAATTAAAAGGACTTAGTTTCTTGGAGGTGCTATGAGCAAGAGGTCTTTGCTGATCAGGAAGTCAACCATCTGTATTTTCGTCATTGTGATAATTGCCTTTTCTCTTTTTATAGATGGCAACAGTGATAAACTTTCTGCAACAACCCAGAAAAATTATGAGACGCTTAAAATATTTTCTGATGTGCTCACGATTATACAGAAAAATTATGTTGAAGAGATTGATCTTAAAAATCTCGTTTACAACGCCATCAAAGGAATGGTTGCAAATCTTGATCCTCATTCATCCTTTATGCCGCCTGATATGTATAAAGAGCTGCAGGTTGAAACCAAAGGAAGCTTTGGCGGACTCGGCATTGAAATTACCATGAAAGATGGCATCCTGACCGTCGTGACGCCTATCGAGGATACCCCTGCTGACCGCTCTGGTATTAAGCCGGGAGACCGCATCATAAAAATTGAGAATGAATTCACCAGAGATATGACCCTTATGGATGCGGTAAAGAAAATGCGCGGCAAGCCCGGAACATCCATCAAAATAACCATCATACGAGAGGGGCTGAAAGAGCCGAAAGAATACAGCCTTGTTCGTGATGTGATAAAAATTAAAAGTGTTAAATACAAGCTGCTTGATGATGGGTTTGGCTACATTCGTCTCGCACAGTTTCAGGAAGATACAACCAGGGAATTCAAACGTGCGCTGAAAGATCTTGAATCAGGCAAACAGCCGCTCAAAGGCCTTATTATTGACTTGCGAAGAGACCCTGGAGGACTGCTTGACCAGGCAGTAAATATATGTGATGAGTTTTTAGACTCCGGACTCATTGTCTCTACTGAAGGGCGGATTGAAAACCAGCTGATGAAATTCTATGCAAAAAAGAATCAGGAACGCCATGACTATCCGATGGTTGTGCTGGTTAATGGAGGCAGTGCCAGCGGGTCAGAAATCGTGGCAGGTGCCCTTCAGGATCATGGCAGGGCAGTGATTGTAGGAACCCAGACATTTGGCAAAGGTACTGTCCAGACAATAATACCGCTTGATGATGGCTCCGGCCTGCGCCTGACAACAGCAAAATATTTTACCCCCAATCATCGCTCCATCCAGGAAAAGGGTATTACCCCTGATATCATTGTCGAGGACAAAGTAACTGCAGACCCTTCCACCGGGGAAAAACCGCAGTTTATCAGGGAGAAAGATTTAGTGAATCATTTTAAAAGCGCGGAAAACAAGAAGGTAGAAAAGGAAAAAGAAAAGCAAACACAGCAGCAAAAGGAAAAATATCCCTCAATAAAAATAAAGAGTGGCGCAGAAGATCCACCGCTGGAAACCGCTATTCAAATTTTAAAAAACTGGGAAACTTTCCGGAAAGAATTCAAGCACATAAGCGTGGCACAGGGATAGGCCGTATTGCGTTGCGAAGATTGAACTGCGGTTAATGAAAAAAGGAACGATAGTCTTCAGGGTCCTGGCTTCCGGAGTGCTTATTCTGGCTGTCGTGCTGATGTGCGTGCTGCTCTATCCTGTTCAGATGTTCCGCTTCACCAAGGCATTCCCCAGAATCACCACCGTGCCACTTGAGTCTGCGTTCTTCTACCGCATTTATTATACAAGCCTTGATAAGACAATCTACGATCAGTTAAACAAGCTTGGTCTCCTGCAGCACAGAGTCGTTGCTCATGATACGTCGCAGAAGAATGGCAGTATCTTATGGCCACAAAAATATATAGAAGTAAGCGTACCAGAACGTGTTACAAAATCACAGATAATTGATGCGTTCCAGAAAGCCTTTCTGCCGTTTCAACCGCTTGTGTCGTACGTTATATCTGCCGGCATCTCTCCTTCTGAATTTACTATCACCGTATCTGCGAGCACGGTGCTCACCCATAAGCTCAATTTCTTTTCTCAGTTATTGGTACAACCCGAAATCAGGCCAAAAGCACGAGTCGCTATTATAATAGATGATCTCGGATATAACTATCAGGCATCTTTACAGGTCATCAGTATTAAAGCTCCTTTAACACTGGCTATTCTTCCGTTCTATACTTTCTCCAGAGCGGTTGCCGAAAAAGCCCATGCAATGGGGCATGAAATCCTGCTCCACGTGCCCATGGAACCTAAAAACGGCACGACAAACAACGGGAATCATAACACTCCGCAGGATGTCCTGTCAGTGTCCATGAATAATCTAGCCATTATCAATCAGGTAATAAAAAGTATTGATGCAGTGCCCTATATAGTTGGTGTTAACAACCATATGGGATCACGATTCACGGAAGATGGCCACAGAATGAGAGTAGTTTTTGAGCAGTTACGGCAGCGAGGTCTCTTTTTTATTGACAGCCTCACTTCGCAGAACAGCGCGGGCTGTAAACTGGCAAAACAGATGGGAATAAAAACCGCAGCACGAGATGTTTTCCTGGACAATGAAGAATCCTATCTTGCAACAGTTAATCAGCTGGAAAAGCTTGCCATGCTGGCCCTCACAAGGGGCACGGCTGTCGGTATCGGGCACCCTCATCCTTCAACCATTGATGCACTCAATACCATGATTCCCGCGATGGTAAAAAGAGGCGTTCAGATTGTGCCGGTTTCCCGTTTAATAGAATAAGATAGCTGGTTGGGCATTATTTCTCCTGACCCCATCGCGCATAGAGGGTATGTTCCAGGGAAAAAAGATCAAGCGCTTTACCAATTGAATGGTTTACGAGTTCCTGTATCGTGGTCGGCTTGAAATAAAATGCGGGAATCGGGGGTAATATAACACCACCCATGTTAGTTATCCGCGCCATATTTTCGATGTGGCTGAGAGTGAACGGGGTTTCTCTAAAAAGCAGCACTAACCTTCTTCTCTCCTTTAAAACCACATCAGCAGCACGATGGATAAGATTATCATCATATGCATGGGCAATTGCCGATAATGTCTTAACGCTGCATGGAGCAATAATCATGCCTTCGGTTATAAATGAGCCGCTGGAAACCGGAGCTGCAAGATCATCGATAGTGTAGCAGGCATGGGCAATGGACTGAGTCCTTTCCCATGCACCATCGCCCAGTTCCATCCTGATTAAGTCTCTTCCCGCATTGCTTATTATCAGATGAATTTCTACCTGGCCGTTTTGCTTCAAGGCCTCCAGAAGAGTTGTTCCGTACAGAGCACCGCTAGCCCCTGTTATGCCAACGATAATGCGAGAGCATTTCACGTGCATTACTCCAGTTTTTTTAACAACCGGTTACATAACGTTTCACAGTTTTTTACTATCGTCTCAATGTCTCTCTTTGAGGCATTATCAATATGAATACCAGCTGTTACGATACTGGTACCATTACATACAGCTGCAATCTTTTCTGCAAACAGTTTCGCCACCACATCATCCTTGTGGCCGCTAATAGTGATTACTGATGCAGTCGCGCTTATTTTTGCCTGGTCTTTCAGGCTTTGACGGGGAGTTGCTACAGCTACCGAGCCGATATGAGGCTTTGTTCCACCCCATACTGATACGAGGATATCATTACCAAAACGTTTTAACTCAGCCTCGATTTGATACACCCCCTCGCCTATTGATGCGGTGACACTATCTGTCTTTTGCATAGCCATTATTATTTTCCGAGCGTTATACCGGGCGCTGCATGCACCGGTCACCCTCAGACTATTATCCTCCGGCAATTGGCGGGAAAATGCTCAAGGTATCCCCGTCTTTTAAAACCTCCTGAGCATTTTTCTGTATGCCATTTACCAGTATGATTTTAGGGACATCTCCGGGAAGTCGAATCTGATTAATAACTGCGTCAACCTTTGTTCCATCATTAAGATCAAGCGCACAAGAATGGCCATCGGTGCCTTCAGGTAAAAACTCTCTGAATGTCGCAAATAATTTTAGTTTTATCTTCATCTCTCCTCACCTGGCTCCTTTCATCCTATGCCAATGCATCACCCTTCAGCAGAGCTGCAGAGTATTCAACAGATGGTTTTTTATACGGTTAAATTACTCTGATTTCCTCGAAAAGCGTTTCTTTATATTATATTAACGCATTCATTTTGGTACATCAAGCGATAATATAAGTAAATAAATTTCTTTTTCTACTGTCTGTTTTGGGTTATAGTTGTTATGAATGACAGGCTACGGTGGATGACTGTACATGAAAAATGCTGCTCAATTGAAACAGATAAAAGCGGCTGTTATCCAGATCAACAGCGGGGATGATAAAGAGAAAAACTTTGCC
>CAIYCZ010000437.1 GCA_903924805.1 uncultured delta proteobacterium
CAGGAGAATGAAAACAGGGGGGTGGGTATAATAGAAAAAATGATATTTCAAGGCCTGACCCAGACAGAGGTTTTCTTTATTGGGTTATTTTATCTCCTTGACAAGAAAATTTAAAGGTTGTTACAATATTTGAACAAAACTAAAAACTATTGTAGGGGGAGGCAGAAAGCGGATTTATCGATCTTGACTCATTGAATAAGATAACTTATATGAACCTGTCTGCATTAAATGGTGGGCACTGCGTTGCCTTGGGCATTTTTGCTTATTATCTTTAGCACGGCGGGCTCGCAACAAAAAAATAAAAGGGGGTAGATATGATTTCGCTTCAGGTCAACGGAAAAAAGTATGCTGTAGATGTCCCTCCGGATACGCCACTACTTTGGGTCATCAGGGATTATCTGAAACTCACGGGTACCAAGTACGCTTGCGGTATTGGAGAATGTGGCTCATGCGTTGTGCATATTAACGGAAAGGCACAGAGGTCCTGTACAATCCCCGTCGGGGAAGCACAGGGAAAGAAGATTACCACTATAGAAGGACTTCCCAAAAACCATCCTGTCAAAAGGGCGTGGATTCAGGAACAGGTCCCGCAATGTGGCTATTGCCAGCCTGGTGTGATTATGCAGGTCGCTGCTCTTATATCTGAAGCCAAAAAGCCTGATGCAGAGAAAATCATAGCCGCTATGGATGACGTGCTGTGCCGGTGCGGGACGTATCCGCGGATCAAAAAGGGCATAAAAACGGCTGTGGAAATCGTAAAGAAGGAGGGGAGGAAATCATGAAATCATCTATTTCTCGTCGCGATTTTCTAAAAGGTTCTTTGGCTACGGCAGGTTTGACTATAGCGGCTTCTATTACGCCATTTGGGTACAAACTTCTGAACGCTGCGGAAGCCAGTAAGGCCACGTTCAAGCCCAATATATGGCTTGAGATAGCACCCGACAATTTAGTCACTGTTACGGTCCCGGCGGTTGAGATGGGCCAGGGAGTCTATACCTCCTTGCCGATGATCGTAGCCGATGAACTTGAGGCGGACTGGAAGCAAATCCGGGTAAAGCAGGCGCCTGGCGCCGAGGATTACAAGAACCCTATTCTCGGGGTACAGTTGTGCGTTGCGAGCTCGAGCGTCCGGGGTTATTGGGAACCCCTGCGGAAAGCAGGGGCAGCGGGGCGAATGATGCTCATTAAGGCCGCTGCCCAAGCCTGGAAGGTACCGGAAGCTGAGTGCGAAGCAGCGAACGGGGTAGTGAGACACAAGAAAAGTGGCCGTAAGGTTTCCTATGGAAAGCTATCCGGAAAGGCTGCCAAACTCCCGATCCCCCAGGAGCAGGTTCTGAAAAAGGAAGGCGAATTCCGGATTATCGGGAAACCCATGCCGCGTCTCGACATACCTGACAAGGTGCAGGGTACCGCTGTTTTCGGCCTTGATTTTGCTGTTCCCGATATGCTGATTGCCGTCTTTGCCCGGCCACCGTTCTATGGTGCCAAGCCCGTTTCCTTCGATCAGAGCGCTGCCGAGCAGGTGAAAGGGGTGCGCAAGGTAATTCCTCTTCCTATGGGCATTGCCGTATGCGCCGACACAGTCAGTGCGGCGTGGAAGGGGAGAGAGGCACTCAAGGCGAAGTGGGACAAGGGTTCTCATCCTGACCTGAACAA
>CAIYCZ010000438.1 GCA_903924805.1 uncultured delta proteobacterium
ACAACCCCAAGAATAAATCAAATTGTGACTACAAAGAGCTTGCTAGATACGCTTGTCGAAGAAACAGTTCAGCATTTTGATTTATAACTGGATTGCTATTGCCACAAAATAACACAAGTTAATTTTTAGTTGAATAATCATACAACTTGGAAAAAATGGGCTATAGAATAAACAGACGGTTTCAAAAATGACACTGCTTCATGGGCTTATTATTGGGTTGATTAGAGGAGTTATAGCGCTACCATTTGGTGGTGTACCCTTAGGAGTACAGGTCGCATTCCTTTGTCTTTTGGTACGGGCAATTTTCAGTTCTGGCTGTATTCTAGGTCTTGTGCTCTATTGCTTTTGGCTTAATGCATATTTAAAGATTAAAGCATGGATGGAATATCACTATTGGTTAAACCTGGGTCTTGGTGTCAAAGGGACTGCTTTTGTTTCATACAAATTTATGGAATTCTTGATTGAGCGGCTAGCATTGATTGGAGCGGCTTACTTTTTATATGTTGCAAACCTTTTTCCGAACAAAGAAAATTTTATTAATAAGAACGCCATAATCAATGCATCTGTTTGTATTACAATCTATTTTATTACACAGATTATAAAAAGGGTCATAATGGAGAAACAGTAAGGTGTGCCTTTTTTGTTTCAGAGGGGCCTTTGCAGAAAGTAATTTTCACACTTTTATTAACCACATTTCCTATTTTATATTCCCCAAACAATGTTCTATCCTCACCTGAGAAAATACCTGAGCAGTATCTTCATTTTGACCAACAGAAAACGAGCTTAATCAAAGACTCTGCTGGATTTTTTGATGGTGTGAAGTTCCAGATTACCAACGCCTATCCACGACTTACCCATGCGGATCATCAAATAGAAAAAATCAATAACGCCCTTGACACACATTATAAAAATTGGAATTCAATGACTATCTTTACTATTGATGCTGGGATTTGGAAAAATTTGAATGATTATTTTAAGGCTGACCTGCTGGCTGTGCTGTCAAGTGGCGCAATCAAGGATAGAGGTGAGAGCTACTTTAATACGCCAACAAAGTTTAGACAAGGGTATGATGTGCTTATCCTTACTTCAAATCTGTATTATTATCCACTCTCTTACCAAAAAGATTCCCGATTGATTGACCCATTTGTTGGCCTTGGGGTGTCGTATACGTTTGTAAGAGAAGAAACAACAGTTAAGATTAACAATAAGTATGTAAAAGATAAGATGCACTCCATCTATTATGACAATGGTATGGGGAGCAGATTTTTAGCTGGGGTTGATTTGAACTTCCAATCTCACTGGTCTATGTCGGTGATAGGAATCTATTCATGGAATCGAGTAAAAGGGGAGGCAAAAGTTCATGCGACTGAAGGACTGCGTATCAATGGAAAACGCATCGACCATGATATACATACCAATACTGATTTTCAACTTGGGGGAAACGAGAAGATGGATATTGACTTTGGGGGGCCATCAATAAGCTTAATTTTGAATTACAAATTTTGAATAAGTATTCAAAATTTGTAACACCATATAAACCCCTCTTTCCTCAACATAATCAGTGTGTACGACAATTCCTCTTCTTCAATTGAATCAATGGGACTTTTATTGTATTAAAGAGTCTGTTTGAACCATTCAGCTATCAACGGTACAGCAATATTCATATGTTCGATAAGAAGCATATGGCCAGCGCCAGGGATTATAACTAGGTCTTTCGGACAGCGCAGCCTTCCATAAAAACCTCTAATATAACCAGCAGAAAATATCTTATCCTTTTCTCCCTCAATAATCCGCACCGGAGTTTGCGCATCTTCTATTGCCGGCTTGTCAATGGGGTTAAAAAAAACAGAAATCCATGAACTGAAGCGATAGGTGCGGGTAATAAGATGGTCCTTAATAATAAAACGGATATTGCCTGGTTTATCGAACGTATCCTTAAGTTTAATATAGGCTATAATAGGAATGGGGAGCCAGGTAAGAAACCGGGTGAATGGTTTTAAAAGACGAACAATAGGTAATATCACCATATGACGTTTCAGATAGAAAATAGGCTGGATGTTTCTCAGGTCAACTGTGTTATGGCACACGACAGAGCGAATCCGTCCATCCTCTATTGCTGCATAAAAGGATAGGATACCGCCCATACTGGAGCCGGTTATGCCAACACGGTTATTGTAATTTGAAACAGCGTAGTCAACGGCTCTTGAAATATTTCCCATGAGGTCGTGAAAGGTAAAGAGTCCCCGCGGACCGCCGCTGCGGCCATGGCCCTGCAGGTCAAGCCCTATAACAGTGAAGCCCTGCTCAGACAGAGCGCCAAGAAAATTTGCGTTAGGAATAGTGTTTATATAGCCACCGGCATGCATGGACATGCCGTGGATGAAGATCAGGGCAGGGGCATCTGCGCCAGTCTCGTATATGGTCAGATGGAGAGGGATGCCGTGGTAGTCGATGGTGTCAAGTTTCAGCATAATTGCCTGATTATTATAAATACTGTAGAAAAAGCAATGTATTTTTAGAATAGTTAAAATTTATTGCTAAATTATTTTCCATTGGACAGGGAAGGGTAAAAGTGTTAAAAATTTTCAATTGGTGCGGGTTGTGAGTGAAATAAAACACGAAACACGAATTCCTGAGAAAATAATGAAAACCATAGGTATCATCCCCAAAAAAAACCGTCCCGAAGCTCTCAAGCTGACAGAAGAAATCTGCTCATGGTGTAGGAATAAGGGTATTTCTGTTTACCTTGAGAATGACTTACCGGTCAGCGCAGATTCAGCTAAACGGGTTAATCAGGCAACACTGATTACAACCGCAGAGATTGTTATTGTGCTTGGCGGCGATGGAACGCTTTTGAGCGTTGCACGGATACCAGGCAGCGAGAAGGTTCTGTTAGTTCCGGTCAACCTGGGCGGACTCGGGTTTTTAACAGAGATCCGGATTGAAGAAATTTATATCCTGCTGGAACAAGTAATTGCCGGCAATTTTACGGTTGACAACAGAATGATGCTTGACGTTGTCCTTTTTAGGAATGGCAAGCCGCACGAGGAGCACCGGATTTTAAATGATGTGGTGTTCAATAAAGGGGCGATGGCGCGCATCATTGATCTTGAGACCAGCGTCAATGGTCTGTATCTCAATACTTTTAAGTCAGACGGGCTCATTATCTGCACCCCTACCGGTTCAACAGCGTATTCCCTTTCTGCCGGGGGACCTATTATTTACCCCTCGCTCAAATGTATTTCCATCACCCCTATTTGCCCTCATACGCTGACCAACCGGCCCATCATACTGCCTGAAGACAGTGTGATACAGGTCAGATTAAAGGCTGAACATGAGGACGTATTCATAACCATGGATGGCCAGCTCGGCATCAGAATGCAGGAAGGCGACTATGCAGAGGTGAGAAAGTCCGGTTGCACCATGTCCCTGGTGAAGTCACCGTTCTGCGACTATTTTGAAGTGCTTAAAGAAAAGTTAAAATGGGGAGAGCGATAGGGCAGGGTATGCTGTGTGATCTGTTCATCAAGGACTTTGCCATCATTGATGCATTACATCTCTCCTTTAGCAGGGGGCTGAACATCCTTTCCGGCGAAACCGGCGCAGGGAAATCTATTATTGTCGGTGCGCTGAACATCATGCTTGGCGGCAGAGTGTCCGCTGACCTGATTCGAACAGGAAAAGATGAGGCAATTGTGGAAGCATTGTTCAGCATCGAAGGATGCGATGAAGTAAAACAGAGTCTGCATGCATGGGGGGTTCATACCGGCGGTGATCAGCTCGTGATACGGAGAATTATCTCAAAATCCGGGAAAAATAAGGTATTCATCAGTGACCAGTTGGCAACCATCCAGATGCTCACGCAGCTCGGCGGATATCTGCTTGACATATCGGGCCAGTACTCCCAGCAACTGCTGCTGCAGACAGAGCGGCATCTGGATATCCTTGACACCTATGGCGGCCTGCTGCCGCTTCGCTCCCGGTATCAGGAAGGGTTTGATGAGTTTGCCCTGAATGCCCAGGACCTGGCTTCCCTTGTAAACGCTGAGAGAGATAAGGAGCATAGAAAAGAGCTGCTTGCATTTCAGAATGAAGAGATTGAAAAGGCGCAGTTCTCTGCAGGTGAGGAGGACGCACTATTAAACGAGAGAAAAATAGTTGCAAACGCAGAAAGGCTGTATGAGCGCACCTATGGCGTCTATACCAGCATCTATGAGGCCGAAAACCCGCTGCTGGGAGCCCTGAAGAAATCTGTGGCGGCCGTTGCGGAGGCTGCAGCGATTGATACCGGGTTAAACAGCCTCAAAGAAAACCTGAACTCTATCGTCATAAGCCTGGAGGATGCGGCTTTATCGCTTCGGGCATATGCTGATAAAATACCGGTCGAGCCAGGCAGGCTGGAGCACGTGGAGAACCGTCTCGCCGAGATTCAGCGCATGAAAAAAAAATACGGCAAGTCTGTTGCAGAGATTCTTCTCTATCAGGAGGAGATTCAGAAGCAGCTGAAATCAATTGAAAGCAGCTCACAGCGCGTTGAAGAGCTGAAAAAAGAGTTACAAAAAAGATCCGGGGAACTCTGGAAGATTGCAGAGGAGTTGTCGGAAAAGCGCACAAAGGCAGCAAGCCGGCTCAAAAAGAATATTGAGACAGAGCTTGCTACCATTGGCATGGGAAAGACGGAATTTTTAACCATGCTGGAGAAAGTTGAAAAACCATCAGCAGATGATGCGACCTTCGGGCTGGGCAGGCTTCATTCACGCGGCATGGATTCGCTTGAATATTATATCGCGCCAAATGTGGGGGAAGAGCCGCGGCCGCTGTCACGGATTGCTTCAGGGGGAGAGCTGTCGCGTATCGTGCTTGCCATAAAAATGATACTGGCTTCCCACTATCACGTTGCGACACTGCTTTTTGATGAAGTAGACACCGGTATCGGCGGTGCTGTTGCTGAAGCGGTCGGCGAAAAGCTGAAGGAAATCGCGAAAACCCATCAGGTATTATGTATAACCCATCTGCCGCAGATAGCCTGCTTCGGCACAACCCATTTCAGCGTGCAGAAAAATATCCAGAATGACAGAACCGTAACCGCGGTACAGCTGCTTGATAAAGATGAACGGGTAGAGGAAATTACCCGGATGCTTGGGGGAAAACAGATTTCCGATACAACACGGGCGCATGCTCTGGAAATGCTAAAAGATGCGGGCAGGGGATAGGCAACAGGCAAGAGGGAATAGGGGTAAGTGGCTGAAGATATGATCAGAAAAGCAAAAATTGGTGATATAAAGGCGATTCATAAAATACTTTCCGCCTATTATTCAGAGGGTACGGTGCTGCCCCGTTCTTTGAGCGAGCTGTATGACCAACTGCGGGATTTCTTTGTTTATACAGATCCGGCTGACGGCTCGGTGATAGGTGCCTGTGCCATGCACATCTGCTGGGACCGGATTGCAGAAATACGGTCGCTTGCCGTTCGCGAAGGCAATCAGCATCGGGGTATAGGAAGTGAACTGGTGCGTGCCTGCATACAGGAGGCACAGCAGCTTGAGGTGGATCAGATATTTGTGCTCACCTATGCTGCAAAGTTTTTTAAGAAATTTGGTTTCAGGAAGGTGGATAAATCTGTGCTGCCCCATAAAGTGTGGTCTGATTGCATGAAGTGTGTCAAATTCCCGGATTGTGATGAAGATGCCCTCCTGCTGGAACTTAAAAGGAAAAAATAACAACTCACTGCTTTTGTACGCTATTTCCCTACACAGAACGCACTGAAAATCCTGTCAAGAATATCCTCAGTTGACGCCTTCCCGGTGATCTCCCCGATTGCTTGCAGAGCGGACTGAAAGTCAAGGGCTATAAGTTCAGGTGAAAGATTGCTTCGTAACCCGTTCTGGGCAGCCTGTAAAGAATCAAGGGTTGTTTCCAGGGCAGACTTCTGGCGGACATTGGTAATAAGAATATCTGAAGCGGTCAGGGGAGCTGACTGCAGTACGGTCCGGTATATGAGATCCTGGAGCTGCTCAATCCCTCTGCCATACAGGGCAGATACGAGAGCAATCCTGTCAAAGGGGAGCACCCGGTATGCTTCTTCCAGGCTAAAGCGCTGCGGAAGGTCTGACTTGTTGATAATCGTGATAACCGGCCTTGATTTTATTTCCTCAAGGATGGACCGGTCCCGGTCATCAAGCTGCTGACTCCCGTCAATAACAAACAGCAGCAGCTCTGCATCAGACAGCTTTGCACGGGTAAGCTCCATGGCAAGCTGTTCGATTTCGCCGCTGCCATCATGGAGCCCGGCAGTGTCCTGAATTACGATGGGAATGCCGCGGATGCTTATGCTCTCCTGAATGAAATCACGCGTGGTGCCGGGTATCGGTGTTACCAGCGCGCGCGTCTCGCCGAGGAGGGCATTGAGGATACTTGATTTGCCTACGTTCGGTTTTCCAACGATTATGGTACGCACTCCCAGGCGATAGAGCTTGCCTTCATAATACGTTGCAATGAGCGCGCTTATATCGCTACTGATTTCAGCAAGGTTTCGCTCGCACGCCTGAGAAGAACGCACATCAAGATCTTCCTCCGGGAAGTCAATGGATGCTTCAATATGCGAGATAAGGTCAAGTATGCCATCCTGCAGTGCATGGAGTTTTTCTGAGAGTCTTCCCTGAAGCTGGCGGGTTGCAATTTTAAGGCTTGCCTCAGTTTTTGCCTCGATAATATCCATGACCGCCTCAGCCTGGGCAAGGTCTATGCGGCCATTAAGAAATGCCCGTTTGGTAAACTCGCCAGGCTCTGCCGGCCGCGCACCGCCCCTGATAACCAGCTCCAGGATCTTTTGCAGCACGGTAAATCCGCTGTGGCAGTTTATCTCAACAACATCTTCGCGGGTGTATGAGGCAGGCCCCTGCATGTATGAGAGCAGTACCTCATCAAGAACGCTGGCGTCATGCGGGTCAATGATGGTTCCATAGCAGAGGTGGTGGGTTCGGGGAGAGCGCACGTCACCTGCAGGGGAGCGGAAGAGGCTGGTCACTATCTGCAGTGCGTCCGGCCCGCTGATTTTAATTATGCCAACGCCACCCCTGCCGACAGGGGTGGCAATAGCTGCAATGGTATCTTTGAGATACATACTGATGGGGCATGTTATTGAGCTGGTTGTTTGGGTGCAATAATGACATTTTTGAATGATCCTTCGCCCTTGCTCCAGGTTGTCAGCTCGCTGTCGCTTTTCAAAGCGAGATGAATGATGCGCCGGTCAGCAGAACTGAGCGGATTTGTGGTTACCGGGCCGTTTCTTTTTTTAGCCTTGCTGCCGAGCTGTTGTGCCAGCGTGACCAGCGACTGGTTATGCCGGGCGCGATATGATTCTGAATCAACGCTGACAGAAAAAGAATCATTGCAATATTTTATCTTGATCTTGTTTATGATGTATTGAAGCGCTTCCAGGGTCTGCCCCTTTTTCCCGATAAATATGCCGCTACCGTCCCCGATAATATTGAGCACGATGCCATCTCCACCCTTTTCCATAACAACCGAGGCAGCAGGAGAAATGTATTGTACAATGGTCTCAAGTATCTCTTTGAGATGTTCAGCAACTTTCACCGCTTCAAAAACCTTCTCTTTTGGGAACAGCTTGATAGGGGTGGCCCGTATTTTAGCCTTCTTGTTTGTCATGAAGGAAAATATTCTACCCGGTGCATCCTGAAGCACTTCTATTTTGAGATTTTCTTTAACCGTTTTAAGCTGTTCACATGCTGCTGCTATTGCTTCTTCAACGGTTTTGGCTTCGATTTCGATTGACTCCATTCACTACCTCCTGAATCCTGGGATGTTTTATTGATGTACACCTGTTGAACAATAGAAAGTACGTTGTTGATGAGCCAGTAAATTACCAGCCCTGACGGGAAATTGAGAAACATGAACGTAAACACAACAGGCATAAAGAGCATCATTTTTGCCTGTGCCGGGTCTGCAGTTGTCGGGGTCATCTTCTGCTGATAGAACATGGACGCCCCCATGAGCAGGGGAGAGACATAGGTAGGGTCAGGGGCTGAGAGGTCATTTATCCAGCACGCGATAAAATTTGCGTGCCGCAGCTCTATGGAATCCTGCAGCACCCGGTAGAGTGCTATGAACACAGGAATCTGGAGAACAATCGGCAGGCATCCGCCCAGAGGGTTTACCTTGTATTTCTTATAGAGCGCCATGACTTCCCGGTTAAGCTCTTCCTTTTTGTCCTTATATTTTTCTTTGAGCTTTGCCATCTCGGGCTGAAGCTTCTGCATATCCTTCATCGACTTATAGCTTTTATGGGTGAGCGGCCAGAACAGGATTTTTATAATAATAGTAATAAGGATGATGGCAATCCCGTAATTCCCAAGGTAGCGGTTGAAGAAGTTAAGCGCAATAAGGAGCGGCTTTGCGATAATATCAAACCAGCCGAGGTCAATTATTTTATCAAGTTTTGAGCCCTGTTTTTCCAGCGTGCCTATCTCTTTTGGCCCCAGATACAGGGCGCAGGTGTAGGTTTTTGCTTCACCCGGCTTCAGGGTGATACCGGGGAAAAGCAGCTGGCACGAAAGTGTATTTTCATTGGACTTGCTCGCTATAACCTTCTGTGGAAGTTCCTTCTGCGGCAGGATGGCGGAGATAAAATATTTGTCTTCAAAGGAGGTCCAGAGTATTTCTCCCTCATAGGGGGGCCAGTATAATTTATCATCCGGAGTTTTTTGTTGAGTGATATCCTTGAATTCTTTTTTTAGTACCTTGCCGTTTAAAAAACACGTGAACTTGGCAGGCGTATTAGATTCGGACGGCTGACCGCCGAAAAACCCGCCGCCGCTTTTACCGGCATGTGCGAGAAAGGAGTGAGTCCATTCAATAATAGCATTGCCGCTCACCGTGCTGCCGGAGGTGTTGGTGATCTTGATGTCGGCCTCAATCCGGTAATCATCCTCGCGGAAGAGAAAGGTTTTTTGAAAGGATAGGCCGGCATTGTTCCCGGTGCTCGTACCGGAAAAAGTCACGGTGTCCTGAGCATTACGGGGGTTGAGCATGAGTGCTTCATGGTCCGACTTATATATAACCGCTTCAGACATACCTCCCGAATCAGCAAGAAACGCAACCCGGAGGGGCAGGTGCTGGTCTGCAGTCTGAGGCAGGAGTTCCTTCCCCTGTGGCTTAACGTCTGCGGTGGCAGCGGTTCCTGATGAGATAAAATTTTTAAACCACTTCATAACAGCAGGGCTTTGCATCCGGTCAAAGTAGCGGTGAAGCCTGAAGCTTTTAAGTCCGGCTTCGCGATTGGAAAACACTGCGGTGTACAGTGCGGTGATTACGCTGACCTCTTTTTCATCCCCTGCCTGAAGTGCCGGCTGCTGCGCGTTGAGCGCTTCAAGACTGGCGGGCGTGCGGGGTACTGCCGGTGCCGCAGGCTGGTTTTCCTGCCGGGGCTGCTCCTGCTGTATGGGCGCTGCCTTGCTTTTTACCCTGGACGGGGGAGGGGAAAAGAAATATTGATATATAAAGAGGATACATAAAGACAGTACAATAGCCACAATGGCTCGTTTTTCATTGTCCATGAAGTCCATGAAGTAATACTCCAATACTCGAGTTAGTGAAGCTGATTTTTAGCAGGCTGGGAGAAAACTATTTTTTCAACAGCCTGTTAGACGGGGTCATAGCCCCCGGGGTGAAACGGATGGCACTTTAACAGGCGCCGTGCAACCATTGCCAGTGCTTTGCCAATGCGGTATTTTTCAAGGGCAAGGATTGCATATGAGGAGCACGTCGGGGTAAAGCGGCAGTTATGACCAAGCAGTGGTGAGATAAAGATCTTATATAATCTCAATACGGAGATAATAATTTTCTTCATGAGATCACCAGGCAGTGGTAATGAGATTCTGTTAACTGCGCAGCACAGCGTTTTGTTGGTGCCGCGGATGATACCGGTTTGGTGAAGCTCAGGCTCTCAAAACAGGATTCAACTCTTCGCACAGGTCGTAATACTTCAGGCTATGAGAGCCAGGTTTAGCAACAAAGAGGATATCGCAGGATTCAGGAAAGTGATTTTTGTGCAACCTGAAGTATTCCCGTACGAGTCGCTTCACATGATTTCTATTGACCGCAGTGCCTATCTTTTTACTGACCGTTATCCCCAAACGTCTCCACGCTAACCCGTTAGGGCACATAAAAATAAAAAAGTGCTCAGTGTCCCGTTTTTCTCCTTTAGTATAGAGTGCTTTAAATTCAGAATATCTGCAGATTCTTTCTTTTTTGGTAAAGGAAAAGTCTGACATGTAAACGTACGATCGCGTTTTGGCTTCCAGGCATCATGGATCATGCCGATAATTTTTTCCTTCCCTTGTTTCTTCGTCTCTTTAAGACATTCTGTCCGGCTTTAGTGCTCATTCGAACTAAGAAGCCGTGAGTCCTTTTACGTTTCAAAATACTTGGCTGAAATGTCGGTTTCAATGTATTCTCCCTTATCCTCTGAACATAGTATATAATTAATTACCGTGCATATAAATAGCAGGCACATTTTGAATTATATAGAAAACCATAATTTAATGTTTTTGTCAAGATATCAAAGGGTTTTATTTATGGTAGATACGCAATGTCAGACATTAAATGATGGATTATTTGTTTACTATTTTTCCTTTATTATATAGTATTCAACAAAACGTACAATGATTTACTATATATTAAAAAACGTGAACAGGAAGGAAATATATGATGTGACGGTGACAACAGAGGGGAATGTATGCAGCGGGAAGACGTTTACAGTACGCTGAGAAACCGATTCACTTAAATAGGCAGGACTAAAAAAATGAATCGCTACTTAATTGTTATAGAGGAAACTGAAACAGGGTTTTTAGCCT
>CAIYCZ010000439.1 GCA_903924805.1 uncultured delta proteobacterium
AAATAAATTACAAAGCCCAAATTCCTAAAACGGTAAAGCTCGATATTTGAGTTTTGTCATTTGACATTCATTTGGCATTTGTTATTTGAACTTTGAACTTTTTAAAATAGGGGGAATTATGTTTAAAATACAGACACTGAACAAAATATCTTCCCATGGCCTTAGCCTGCTGCCGCATGATAACTATGAATATGCTTCTGAAATTGTAAATCCGGATGCGGCCCTGGTGAGAAGCTTCAACATGCTTGATATGGATCTGCCATTATCGATGAAGGCAATTGCCAGGGCAGGGGCGGGGGTTAATAACATACCCATTGCTAAATGTTCAGAGCGGGGCATTGTGGTGTTTAATACTCCGGGTGCCAATGCCAATGCGGTTAAAGAGCTGGTGCTCATGGGGCTGATTATTGCTTCAAGAAGGGCATACCAGGGCATTGCCTGGGCAAAAAGCCTTATTGGAAAGGGCGATGCAGTACCCAAGCTGATTGAGGATGGAAAATCAAACTTTGACGGGCCTGAAATTAAGGGGAAAAAGCTTGGCGTGGTCGGGCTTGGTGCCATCGGTGTCATGGTGGCAAATGATGCTGAGGCGCTCGGCATGGAAGTGAGCGGCTATGACCCATTCCTGTCAGTGGATTCGGCCTGGGGGCTCTCGCGAACCGTGAAAAAAGCCTTAAGCCTTGACAGCCTCATTGCAGAGTCAGACTATATCACCCTGCATACGCCGCTAAACGATAAGACCAAGGGCATGATCAATAAGGATAAACTTGCCCTCATGAAAAAAGGAGTCCGCATCCTTAACTTTGCACGGGGAGGCCTGGTCAACAATAAAGACCTTGAGGAGGCAATCAAGCAGGGAGTAATTGCAGCCTATGTGACGGATTTCCCGGATGAGGAGCTTTTAAAGATGGACAATGTAATTCCCATTCCACACCTGGGCGCATCTACCCCTGAATCAGAAGAAAACTGTGCGGTCATGGCGGTGGAGCAGCTTAAAGATTTTCTTGAGTATGGTAACATTAAAAATTCGGTAAATTTCCCCGAATGTATAATGCCTCCGTCAGGGCAGAAGCGCATCATCATCGCCAATAAAAACATCCCCAACATGATCGGCCAGATCACCCCGGTACTGGCTGAGAAGAAAATCAATATAGCCGAGATGCTGAACAAGAGCAAAGGCGACTATGCCTACAATATTATTGATATTGACAATAATGTCAGTGACGAGCTGGTAGGGAAGCTTAGAAAAATAGAGGGCGTTGTGATGGTGAGAGTTATATAAGAGTAGCGCGTACCGAGTACAGAGTTCAGCGTTATAAATTAAAAGAGGCAGAGGTCATCGCATGGCCACTGCCTCTTTCTTTAAGGCTATGATACTATAAAATTATCCCGGACAACTTCTCCTGAACGCAATCCCGAATCAATCACCTGCAGTTGAACCCCTGCTTGCTATATAGGATGAATTTTGCTATCTATAAAAAATATATTTAATAATGAGAGGAAAGCCTTATGGCTCAATTCAAGGTGATAGTTACTGACAATATTGCCCGGGAAGGTGTAGATATCCTGAAGCGTGACGGCAGCATTGATGTTGATTTACGTCCCGGCATTAAAAATGACGAGCTGAAAAAGATTATCGGCGATTATGACGCAATCATAACCAGAAGTGGCACAGCAGTTACCGCTGAGCTCGTAGAGAATCCCGGGAAGCTCAAAATCATAGGCAGGGCAGGGGTGGGCCTTGATAATGTGGACATTGAAGCTGCAAGCAAAAAGGGCATTATCGTCATGAACGCTCCGACCGGCAATACCTTTGCCGCAACCGAGCTTACCATGGGCATCATGCTTGCCGCTGCGCGGAAAATACCGCTTGCCAATTCATCTCTGAAATCCGGCAAGTGGGATAGAAAAAAATTTATGGGCTTTCAGCTCTACAATAAAACCCTGGGCATTATCGGGCTGGGCAGAATCGGCGGCAATGTTGCTGTCCGGGCAAAGGGCTTTGGCATGAAGGTTATTGCCTATGACCCGTATATTAAAAAAAACAAGGCTGAAGCGGTTGGCGTTAAACTCTACGATACCCTTGAAGATGTGCTGAAAGAATCTGATGTGCTAACCGTTCACACACCGCTTACCAGCGAAACCCAGAACATGATTACGGCACGAGAAATCGGGATGATGAAAGGCGGGGTCATTATTATTAACTGCGCACGGGGCGGCATAGTTAATGAGAGTGATCTGTATGATGCCCTGGAATCAGGCAAGGTGTTTGCCGCAGGCATTGATGTGTTTGAAGAAGAACCGCCCCTGGGGAACAAGCTCCTTGAGCTTGAAAATGTTTTTGTTACACCCCACATCGGCGCCAATACGATTGAAGGCCAGGAAGGTGTCGCGCTGCTCATTGCCGAACAGGTTGTAGATGCACTTCACGGAAGGGCCTATGTCAATGCGGTGAATATACCGTTTATGAAGACACCGCTCCCGGAGCACATGCAGCGGTATTTTGACCTTGTCCAGAAAATGGGAAAACTTGCTGCACAGCTGGTGAAGGGACGACCGGAAGAGATTAAAATCATTATGGTGGGGAAGAACTTTGAAGAGGATCTGTGTGAGCGGACCTTTGATGCGCCCATCAGTTATCAGCCGTTTACCGTAGCAGCGCTTAAGGGTTTTTTTGATATCACCCTCAAGGATGTTTCGTATATTAATGCTCCCTATCTGGCCAAAGACCGCAACATCCTTGTTTCTGAGTCTAAGACTGACCAGTTTGATAAATTTAATGACCTCATCGTTTTTATCATAAAAACAGACCAGGAGGAAAAGACCATTGCAGGAACCGTGTTCTCAGACAGATCAGTACGAATAGTTCTGTTTGACCGGTTTCATTTAGACATCATTGCAGAAGGAACATTTCTCTATTTCAGAAACATCGATCGTCCCGGCATCATTGGAAAAGTGGGAACCGTTCTGGGCAACAACCAGATAAACATTGCCGGATTTGACCTGGCACGGCAGAGCGGCGGCGCGGCGATTGCGTTTGTCTCGGTAGACAACCCCATCAGCAAAAAAGTCCTTGATGAAATCCTTAAAATTGACGGGCTGATAGAGGCACGGGTAGTACGTCTCTAACAGGCTGTTGAAATACGCCCCTCTGCGGCGTTCCCCTTATCCTTCAGCGTCGCAGTGTACTATAAAGCACGCCTCA
>CAIYCZ010000440.1 GCA_903924805.1 uncultured delta proteobacterium
AAAGCTTTTTGATTTTGAAAATGTCAAACTCAAGTTCACCGACGGCGCTCTCCGGGACATCTCCCTGGAGGCGATCCAGCGCAAGATGGGCGCGCGTGGGCTACGGGCCATCCTGGAAGAGGTGATGCTGGATGTGATGTATGAAATCCCGAGCCGGAAAAATGTGCGCGTTTGCGTGATCAACGAAGAAGTCATCCGCAAACGCGAGAAGCCCATCCTGGAACTGGAAAAGGAGATTGAGGTCGCTTCTTAGAAAAGACCGGGGTGCGGCTTGCCGCGGCCAAATCGGTCCCGCGCGAACGCGGGAAAGCGTTGCGCTAACAAATAAAATGGAGTAACTGATGTTTTACGAAGAAGAAGCAGAAGGAAAAGCCAAACCTAGGAACGGGATTAAGACCGTTCCGCTCCTGCCCCTGCGCGATATCGTGGTTTTTCCCTATATGGTAGCCCCGCTGTTTGTCGGACGCCAGAAATCGGTTAGTGCATTAGAAGAGGCGCTGCGCAGGGATAAACATATCCTGTTATCTACCCAGAAAGATGCAAAGGTTGATAACCCTACGGCGGAAGACATCTTCAGCCTGGGAACGCTTTCAACAATCATTCAGCTCCTGCGTCTTCCAGACGGGAGTGTCAAGGTGCTGGTAGAGGGGAAGAAACGGTGCCGGATAAAAGGGTATGTGCCGCACCGGGACTATTTTTCAGTACTTGCTGAGGAGGTTGAAGATGTCTCTGAAATCACCTCTGAAACAAAAGCGCTTATGCGCAGCATTGCAGCAACCCTTGATAATTATGTAAAGCTCAACAGACGCATCCCTCAGGAAATGCTGGGCTCGATTTCCTCCGTTGATGACCCCTCCCGACTGGCAGACATGCTGGCCCCTCATCTGAACATTAAGATTGAAGAAAAGCAGCTGCTGCTGGAGATATTAAATACCAATGAACGGCTGGAACACATTTATGCGTTAATGGAGGCAGAAATTGAGATTCTCCAGATCGAAAAGCGGATTAAGAACCGCGTCAAGAAGCAGATGGAAAAATCGCAGAAGGACTATTACCTGACCGAGCAGATGCGCGCCATTCAAAAGGAGATGGGAGAAAAGGATGACCTGACCAGTGAAATTATGGAGATTGAGGAAAAGCTGAAAACCAAGAAGCTCTCTGAAGAAGCCCATAACAAGGTCAAGAAAGAGATTAAAAAGTTAAAAATGATGCCGCCCATGTCTGCAGAAGTTACGGTCGTCAGGAACTATATTGACTGGATACTCTCTCTGCCGTGGAATGACAAGACGGAAATTAAAACAGATCTTAATGAAGCTGAAAAAATTCTTGAAGAAGACCACTATGGCCTTAAAGAGCCGAAAGAGAGAATTCTGGAATACCTGGCCGTACAGGGACTGGTAAAAAAAATTAAGGGCCCTATCCTCTGCTTTGTGGGTCCTCCGGGCGTTGGTAAAACCTCTCTTGCCAAGTCCATTGCACGGGCAACAGAAAGAAAATTTGTGCGCTTGTCCCTTGGCGGGGTACGCGATGAAGCCGAGATTCGCGGCCATCGCAGAACCTATATCGGTGCGCTGCCCGGAAAGATTCTTCAGTGCCTGAAAAAAGCTGGTTCAAATAATCCGGTATTCCTGCTCGATGAAGTAGACAAAATGAGCATGGATTTTCGGGGAGACCCGTCTGCTGCACTGCTTGAGGTGCTTGACCCTGAGCAAAACCACACGTTTAATGACCACTATATAGACATGGATTATGACCTCTCCGAGGTGATGTTTATAACCACGGCAAACACGCTGCATGCCATCCCGCCTGCCCTTCAGGACAGGATGGAAATTATCCGTATCCCCGGATACATGGAAACCGAAAAGCTCCATATTGCAAAAAAATTCCTGGTGCCCAAGCAGATTGAAACAAATGGCCTGACCCCGGAAAATATCACCTTCTCTGATCAGGCGCTGCTGACCATTATTCGCCGCTACACCAGAGAAGCAGGCGTGCGCAACCTTGAGCGGGAGATTGCCTCGGTATGCCGCAAAGTGGCCAAAGAAGTTCTTAAACACGGCAGGGAAACAAAAATCACTATAGGCACCAATACCATTTATAAGTATCTCGGAGTAGCAAAGTTCCGCTACGGAAAAGCGGAAGACAAGAACGAGATTGGCATTACCACCGGCCTTGCATGGACT
>CAIYCZ010000441.1 GCA_903924805.1 uncultured delta proteobacterium
AACTGAGCACTCCTGCGCTTTTCCCAGTTTAAGCCCTTAATGCAGGCGCAACTCTCCTGTGCGTTTCTTCCTGCGGTCTTGTTTTTTCGCTTCTTCTCTATGCAGCTTTTTGCTGTTCTTGATTCTGCTGGTGCGCCTGCGGCAACCGCGCTATCACCCACAGATTGTGCGAAAGCACTGCCCAGGCAACACTCATTTGCCGTGAGATGAATCCTTTGCTCCTCAAAGGGCTTCCTAAAAAGACATTCTTCACTATCCCGATACGACCCTCGGTCTGCCCACGCCGTTTCTGTTTCTCACAAAATGATGCATCCCGCAGTTTCTCCCGTAACGCCTCTACCGATTTGGGGCAGATGTTGTTTTCAATAACCCTGCTTCCCAGATACCCACGGTTATCAGCACTGTCAAACCCTCGGTCACCCGTCACTGATCCGGGACGACTATGATAATATCTCTCTATCCTCTCCAGACTTTCCGGCAGGAGTTTCATGTCTGCCGGGGCCTGCTCCTGATACAATTTCCAGTCAAGGATTACCCCATCGGACTGTTCCCCAAGAAGCAGCGTGTTGCCAAACTCCGTTTCAGCTCCTGCCTTGCCTCGCACCATAACATGTATTTCCCGTTCATACAGGCTCAGTATCTTTTTGCTGTTGTCTACCTGCCGTTCCCCGATGATCCGCTCATGTGCCTGATACACCGCCTGCGGCAACTGCTCAAGCACTAAATCTATGCGCTTTATAATCTGTCCGGCCTCTTGTTCACTCAAGCCTGTGTGCTCCCAATTGTTTTTCAGCATCTCCCGGTGGACCAGTGCATGCCCGCCTATCTTCTTTATCAGTTTCTTCATTGAACGAAACACCTTCTTGCGGGCCCGTTTCCCATCTTTCTGCCGCCGCGTATGGGTCATCTCTATGCTCAACCGGTTCATCTGCCGTATAAAACCCTCCGGCTCCTGCATCCGGTTCTTTAACCCCTCACGCCGGATCAGCCGTATCGCTTTCATCAGGGTTCGGGTGGCATCCCGCAGCAGTGTCCAGTCAACCGGATAGTGAATGTTTGCTCCCTAGACAGGTTGTGTCTACAAAGTAGTCCTTCAGGCTTATGGGATGCTCAAGCCCTAGCACTTGTTCCTGTTCTTCTGCCGCCTCTGGCTCTGCGGCTTTCCCTGCTACTTGACTGATTATCTCCCGCAAAAACTCTTCCCCAAACATCCCTTCATAGCGCTGCAACTGACTCTTTGAGGGCACCTGTATTGCCACCATCCCGTCAATTAAACAGAATTTCTGCAACACCGGGCTGTCGGCCAGTCGACAGCTGAATACCCGGTAGGCTTCCCCAGTCAAGTGCCGTGCTATCCCGCACCGCAAGGCCTGCCGCACCATCTTCTGTATCCGCTGCTTTGCTTTGGCCTTTAACTGCTTTGGCTTCTTTCCCCGGGCTTGCCTTCTGCGATTGTCTTCATCCTGGTGCTGCCTGAGCGCCTCAAGCATTACCCTCTGTTCGATCTTTGACAGCTTGATAAGCTCTGCTGTCCGTTCAAGACTATCCCGAAACTGCTCATAATCAACATTGCCCGTTACATTTGGTAACCCTTGACGAAACTCCTCCTGAAATGGTACGATCTCTAACATAAGGCATGCTCCCATATATGATTTTTTTTCAGCGAAAAAATTATAGCATGCCTTATGTTGTTTTTGTCCTGATTTCTGCTTCTATATTTCTTTTCTTTGTGCTTGAGACCCTTTGAAATCAATGTGTTCAATGCTCGGGCCGTGTTCTAAATAACCGGCTTCTTTTCTGATAGTGATGAATGATTCTCCTTAACATTTTTCCGTGCGGCGATATATGGCGAGGTAAGAAGAGAAGATATGATATGTGCCGTCCTTTGGTTAATGAGGTTGCATGGGGAGCAGCTTCTTTTGTTTCAGATATTGACTGAGATAGCGGGCGGTATAGGATTTCCCGCTCTGCTTAACGACTTCCGGGGGTGAACCGCTGGCAACCACAAAGCCTCCTTTCTCCCCGCCTTCAGGCCCTAAATCGATAATATAGTCTGCCTGCCTGATAACTTCAAGGTTATGTTCGATGATAATCATGGTGTTGCCAAGGTCTACAAGGGCCTGGAGAACTTCCATGAGCTTGTCAATGTCAGCCAGATGCAGCCCGGTAGTAGGTTCGTCAAGGATATACAGTGTTTTTCCGTGACTTGTCTTGCTGAGCTCGTAGGCAATTTTTATCCGCTGGGCTTCACCCCCTGAGAGGGTCGGGCTTTGCTGTCCGATGGTCAGATACCCGAGCCCCATTTTTTGCAGGATAT
This sequence comes from uncultured delta proteobacterium, assembly GCA_903924805.1. Lineage (GTDB taxonomy): Bacteria > Desulfobacterota > WTBG01 > CAIYCZ01 > CAIYCZ01 > CAIYCZ01. The sequence goes on from CAIYCZ010000441.1 coordinate 2,318, forward strand.
TAAGAGAGTGATTGATTGAAGGGAACCCCTGAAAAAAATCGCACCCCTCATCTACGGTCATGGAGAGAACCTGGGAAATATTTTTACCCTTCAGCAGCACGCTTAAGGTCTCTTCATTAAAGCGACTTCCCTGGCATACATCGCAAGCAACATACACGTCCGGCAAGAAGCTCATCTCCATCTTAATTTTTCCCTGGCCCGAGCACTTTTCGCAGCGGCCACCGCTCAGGTTGAATGAAAAACGGCTGGAGGAGAAGCCCCGTATCTGGGCCTCTGGAAGCAGGGAAAAGAGGCGACGGATTTCACTGTAAAACCCGATGTAGGTAGCAGGTGTTGAGCGTGGTGTTTTGCCAATGGGGGATTGATCTATTTCCACAACCCTCTTGAACTGTTCACCGCCGATAATTTTTTTGTGGGCTCCGGCGCGTCCATGATAGCTGCCAACAAGCTTTTTAATCCCTTTGTATACCGTTTCTTTTACCAGGGTGCTTTTCCCGGAGCCTGACACACCGGTGACCACACTCAGTCGCTCCACCGGGAAACGTACCGTAATGTGTTTAAGGTTGTGCTCACAAGCATCTACAAAGGTTACCCGGGAACACCCGTTGAGGGGTCGCGGTGCGTGGCGGTTTCTATCGCCGTTTGTTCTTGACAGGCAGGCACCGGTTATTGATTCACGGCAGTGCATAATGTCCTGCGGAGTTCCCGTTGCAACAACGCGTCCCCCATGAATGCCGCCCCCTTTCCCGAGGTCAACAATGAAGTCCGCACTTTTGATGGTCTCTTCGTCATGCTCGACAATGATGAGTGAGTTGCCCTTTTCCTGAAGGTTTCTCAGTATACCGAGCAGGTTTTTATTATCATGGGGATGCAGGCCGATGGTCGGCTCATCAAGAATATAGGCTACGCCGCGCAGATTGGAACCCATCTGGGCGGCAAGGCGGATCCGTTGCGCTTCTCCGCCTGAGAGGGTATCCCCGGCTCTGTTAAGGGTTAAATATGAAAGGCCGACGTTGCTCAGAAAGGCAAGCCGCTGCGTTATTTCCTTGAGAATCGGCTCGGCAATAGACAGCTTTTTTCCCGTAAAGGAAAGCAAGGTGAGAAAGTTGAGTGCCGCATCTGGAGTCATGGTGGTGACATCGGCAATAGAGCGGCCGTTAAGTTTAACGCTCAGCGCTAAAGGATTAAGCCGTGTTCCGCTGCAGGCAGGGCAGGGCGTCTCACGGTAGAATTGAGAAAGGTACTGGCTCCAGGCAGCTGTTTTTGAGCCATTCACAGATTCATGGAGGATAGGTAAGAGCCCGGGATATGCACCAGCTTTCCCGGCTGTGCTGCCATAGAAAAGTGCATGTATCCGGGAGGCCGGCAGTTTCTGCAGGGATACGGCGGAGGATATATTCAGTCTGGTCTCAATCTCGTGTATAATCCTTTTTTTCAGAGAGCGGTCAATGAGGGCAGAAGCGAGGGGAATGATTCCGCCGCCGCTTATGGATAATTGTCTGTCAGGTGCAAGAAGTTCGGGAGAGAGCGTCACAAAGGTCCCGGTGCCGGAGCACGCGCTGCATGCCCCCTGACGGCTGTTAAATGAAAAGAGGCGTGGATCAGGCTCTTCGAGGCTGATCTCGCACCGGGCACAGGAGAGGCTGGTGCTGTATACCTTTTCAGTGCCCCCGGGAGAAACCACATACAGGGTACCCCTTCCTCTGTGCAGGGCTTTGTTTGCTTCTTCAAGAACCCGGTGCCGCTCTTTCCTGGAGGGGCGCAGCTCTGCAGTGACCAGCTCAATCTGGTGCTCCTGGTAGCGCTTGACCGCAAAAATCGACCGCAGGTTTACCAGTTGACCGTTGATGCGGATTTTTTCATACCCGTCCCGCTTGGCTTTTTCAATCACCCCTTTATGGAATCCTTTCCTGCCTTTGACCAGGGGGGCAAGAAATGCCACCTGCTTCCGGGTAAAAAAATGTATAATATCATCAGCGATTGTCTGCGGAGACTGGGATGTCAGCAGTGCGCCGCAGGACGGGCAGTGCTGGTCGCCGGTTTTAGCATAGAGAAGCCGCAGGTAGTGGTAGATCTCGGTAAGGGTTGCCACGGTTGATTTATTGCCGCCCTGGGAAAGACGCTGCTCAATGGCAACTGTTGGCGGAATGCCCCGCAACGAATCAACCTCGGGCCGGTCAAACTGCTTTATATACTGGCGGGCAAAGGGTGACAGGGTTTCCAGAAATCGTCGCTGCCCTTCAGCAAACAGAATGTCAAACGCAAGTGTTGATTTGCCGGATCCGCTCAAGCCGGTTATGACCACGATCTGTTCTCTGGGTATCCGGACAGAGATATTTTTCAGGTTGTGTTCCCGTGCCCCGTCAATGGCGATACAGCCGTTGCTGCTTATGGTTTCTTTACCCTGCGTGGAAGAATATGCTGCAGGCAAACCGCCGCGCAGCGTTTTATTGAGATACGTGTGGAGAAATGTGCCGGTATAGGAGTGCGGACAGCGCAGTATCTTTTCTGGAGGCCCCTGGGCAACGATATGCCCGCCGTCATCTCCGCCCTCCGGCCCCAGGTCAATAATGTGGTCGGCACATTTGATGAAATCGAGGTTGTGCTCCACGACAATAAGCGAGTGGCCCTGTTCAATGAGGAGGTCAAAGACCGCAAGGAGCTTTTTAATATCCTCAAAGTGCAGCCCGGTGGTAGGTTCATCGAAGAGAAAAAGAGTCCGCCCCTGCCTGCCTGCCTGTATCAGGGATGCTATTTTCAGCCGCTGGGACTCTCCTCCTGACAGGGTATTGATGGGTTGCCCCAGACGTACATAGCCAAGCCCCACCATATCCAGCAGCTCAAGCGTAGTCCGGAGCCGTTCTTCAGTAGAAAAGAAAGCGCGCGCCTCAGAAACAGTCATCTCAAGCACTTCATGAATATTTTTATTCCGGCAGGTGACTTCAAGCACTTCTGCCGTGTAGCGTTTTCCCTGACACTGTGAACAACGCACATAGACATCAGA
>CAIYCZ010000442.1 GCA_903924805.1 uncultured delta proteobacterium
AGTTCAGGCCCGATATGCGGGCAGTTGCTCAAAGGAACTTTATTTGTTACCACCATTGTGGCAAACGTAAAACAGGACGGTATCCCGCAATCTCCGCAATTGGTTTTAGGAAGAATGTTTTTATAAATATCAGGGCCGGTTAATGCCATAGTTCTCTTTTTTGCTTAACGTTCACACTTGCGCTTGGGGATTCTGGTACTAGCGGGCCTTCACATTTGATTTTGTGGGGACCCCTCACCCCGACCCTCTCCCACAAGGAGGTTGTGTCGTAATTAAAAATTGAGAGCGCTATATTAAATCGTTCTTTGACAATTAAATATTAGAAACTATAGAGCAGCATTTTCCGGCAATAAACCGGGCGTACCACAAATTGTACCGGAGCAGGATGATAACAACGCTTTTACTGCTTTAAATGGCGGTATACCGGCTTTATTCTATCCCGGTAGTGCCACCAACTGCACCCCGGCCAGTTTTTCTATGAACTGCATCACGCCGCCAAAGATGGTGATCATCCGCCTGACGTTAAAGCAGGTTGCCAAGAGTGAGGTCTCAGCCTGTACCCCTTCTCTGCCACGCAGCATAAAGGCATCTGTCTTCAGGTTCCGCTTAATATGCCCAAAGGGATGCTCTGCTTTGCATTTGCGACGAGCATATATAATCTGTGATTCCTCTTGCTCATATTGAGCTTCAAATCTCTGCTTGGCCTCCTCATTTTTAAGCCGGGTGATCTTGCGACCCTTTTTTGCAGTGGTGCACTGCCCAAAATTTGAGCAGCTTTTGCATATTTTCTTGTTCGTTATCTGATAATGGCGCTTACCCGTACTTTTATCAGTTCCAATATAGCTGAGCCGGTGCCCCTCGGGGCAGTAGTAACAGTCCTTTTCCTTGTCATAGATAAAATGGCTTTTGCTGAACGGCCCTTCCTCTTCATGCAGCGCCTGCCTCTGCGAAGGCACTATCACTTTGATGCCCTGACCGTCAATCTTCTCAAGCTCATCGGTATCAGCATATCCGGCATCGGCACAGGCGGCCTCACAGGGTTTTGTAAAAAGTTTATTTGCCTGGTCTATCTGCCGGGCAAACTGATTAACATCGCTTGTGTCGCTGACCGCTTCAGCATGAACTATCAAAGCATTTTTATCATCCACCACGCTTTGCACATTGTAGCTTGCATGGCTGCCCTGAACACTGTGCATAATGGCGCAGTCGGGATCGGTTATGTTTACTGCTTTGAGCTCTGTTGACTGAAAGACCTCAAGGGCCTTTCGGATTTTGCTCTTTAATGTCTCAGCTTTTGTAAGCTCTTTATCCATGGCAACATAGGAGCCGCTGTCCTGTTCCTGTCTGTCAACCGCTTCGCATTCATTGAGCAACTGTTCAATGCGACCATCAAGGGCTGCCAGCTGTTTCTCGTAGTATACTTTATCGTGGGTTTTGCCTCGTGCAGCATTTGCCCTGATTTTAGTCCCATCGGCAAACAGCACATTACCGGCAATCAAATCAAGGCCAATGCAAACCTGAGCGCAGTTACGCAATATCTTCTTGAGCGCTTTTTTATTGGTACGCCGGAATTCAGCTATGGTTTTATGGTCGGGCTTGAGCCCACCCATCAGCCAGATGAAGGAAAAATTGTGATAGCACTCCCTTTCAAGCTTTCGGGAACTCTTCACCCCGTAGGAATACCCATATACCAGAAGCTTTGTCATAGCCGTTGGATCGTATGGTGCATTGCCGACCTTGTAGGGATTCAGATCGATGCCCAGTGATGCAAAGTTAAGAGCTTCAACAAAAGCATCATAGGCCCGTACAGGATCATCTTTTGCTACATATTCTTCAATGCTTTGGGGAAGCAGTGCCAGCTGATAACGGTTGCCTGTTCTAAACGCCATGGGTGTTCTCCTTTTAAAAAAACTGTACCATAGCAGTATGGCCGCTGTTATATGTTTTTTTGTTTTCTAATATTTTTTTGTCAAAGAACGCTTATATTGCCCCGGCTCCCTGTAATTACGACACAACCTCAGGGGAGAAGG
>CAIYCZ010000443.1 GCA_903924805.1 uncultured delta proteobacterium
TCCCATCATTGTAGCATCTATTGATCCCTGCATGTCCTGTACCGACCGGGTGACAATTATCCGGAACGGTGCTGCAGATAACCTGACCAAAGAAGAGCTGACGCGTCTTTCCCGTGAGAAGACAAGGAGGCTTTCACGATGCTGATAGATATTATCCTGTTGTTGGGAGGAGCGGTTCTTGTCGGGGTTTTCGGGATACTTATCGCATTATTCCTGATGGGTGTTGACCGGATCGTGACTGCCCGGATGCAGGCACGCATCGGCCCCCCGCTCAGCCAACCTCTGACGGACATACGCAAGCTCTTCACCAAGGAAAATGTGGTGCCCGCCAATGCCATACCCTTGCTCTTCAATCTGGCACCTGTTATAGCGCTGGCATCGGCTATCACCATCCTGCTCTATATCCCTGTCGGGGGTTTCCCTCCAGTTCTTTCCGGCGGGGGGGACCTGATACTGGTCATGTATCTCCTGACCCTCCCAGCCCTGGCACTTGTTGCCGGAGGTTTTTCCTCCGGGTCACCGTACGCCACTGTGGGAGCGCAGAGGGAGATGGTGACCATGATCGCGTACGAGTTCCCGCTTGCCGTGGTGATCATCGCCATCGCATGGAAGCTTGCCGTTTCAGGGATCCCGCTCCCTTTCATGCTGGCAAGCGTGCAGGCCAACCCTGTCTGGGGGATTGTGGGACCGCTCGGGATTATAGGCGTTCTTATCCTGTTTTTTGTTCTTCTCATTGTCACCCCGGCAGAACTCTCCCGCATCCCCTTCGATACACCGGAAGCCGAAACGGAGCTTGCTGGAGGGATTCTCGTGGAATATTCGGGAAAGAACCTTGCCCTCTTTACGCTCACACAGGGCGTGAAGACCGTGGTCATGGCCTCGCTGGTCGTGGCGCTCTTTCTGCCCTACCGGCTCTCCGCAGTGCTCCCGGCACCGGTCATCCTGCAACCGGTTCTTGACCTTATATTCTACCTGGTCCTGGTCGTTTTAGTATCTTTTATATCGGTTAGCCTGATCAGGGTCTCCATGACACGGTTCCGCATCAACCAGGTGGTCTCAGTATACTGGATATATATCAGCCTCATCGGCATTGCCGGCATGCTGCTGATTGTGGTTGATCATATCCTAGGGGTGGTGTGACTATGATCCGTCTTCCCATGGTGCCGGAACTGTTAACACAGCTCTTCAAAAAACCGGCCACCAACACTTTTCCGGCCCGCCACCTCCCGCCTTCGGTCACGGAGTTCCTTTCCCAAGTCGCAAAAGGAAAGGCAACCATCAACCCCCCCGTGCCGGTGCCCCCGAAATTCCGGGGGAAGATTGCTTATGACCGGGAGTCGTGCATCGGATGTACGCTCTGCCTGAAGGTCTGCCCCGCCCATGCCATCGAGTTCCTCCCGGAAACAAAGCGTGTCCGCATCTATGTCACCCAGTGCATCTTCTGCTCCCAGTGCAATGATATCTGCCCGAAGGATTCCCTGCACATGACCCCGGAGTTCCTGCTTGCATGCGAGGACCGGTTTGCGGAAAGCCAGATTGTGGAATAGCAGGAGATATCCTCCTCCTGAGGCACTTTTTCGTCCGCTGGAACGGATCCTGAAAATCAGCGCACGGCATCATTCCAGCTGCTACTTTTTCACTCAATAGTAATTTTTCGGCTCTGTTGAAATCCTCAGTTTTGTCAATTGATTTTAAGGAATTTTATAAGAAGGATCCATATTTTTTTCAGAAACCAATTGGCTGATTATCACAATGAGGGGAATACCCCGTTGCGGGGGCAAAGTCCCCAAGAGCGTTCTGTTGCGACTGGTTTATCCTATTATTATTTAGGGGAATCCACTGTTTTTGGATTAAGAATCATCACTTTTTTCCTTAAAATATTAGACACCAGATAATTGCTTAAATTTACTTCGAAAACGCTGATTAATTTTGGGGTTGGAATAGCACTATACCCTATTTAAATATTCATTCATGCCTGTCTCACCGTATATTTCAGGAAAATATCGAGATATGACACCTTCTCGATGCGAAGGAAAAATATATGACGATGAGGGGTATTCTGAGTCAGGATTTGCAAAAAAAGAAAGAGCCGTGCTAATGCTCAGGGTGTTGGACGACCGTTTTTGTAACAAACGAAAAATAATTCAACCTGCGGAACTGATGGATTTCAAGGAAAGATAAGGTAGAGAAATGCCGGCATCAAAAGAGTCCGCACTGGCGAAAAAACTCATCGTTGAGACACGTGCATATTATTGCCTGGAATGTGGAAAGTGTACTGCCAGATGCCCAATATCCAGAGTGGACAGTACATTCTCTCCCGGTTTAAATGTCGCAAGGGCTTTAAGAGGATTTGATTGGGAGATTAAAAGGGACGGGGGAATTTGGGCTTGCATGGTTTGCGAAATATGCAGCAGTGCATGTCCTTCCAATGTAGATTATCCAAGGTTTATCCTGGGTCTCAGGGCCGAAGCACTCAGGTCAGGCAGAGAGAAAACACACCTGTCTGAACTTGAGCAGTTGTTCCTGGAGGGGGAAACGGATAAGGATTCCGGTATTTACCGACAGATAAAAGCAGTAAAAACCGCGATTAAAGGACAGGACGGTGGTGTGGTCACCTCTCTGCTGGTCGAAGGCATGAAAATAGGATTTTTTGACAGTGCGATAGTTGTATATAGGCAAAATGGCTTTCAAGCTGAGGCTGTTATAGCAGAAAATGCCAGTGATATTGCAATGGCAAAAGGATCAAAATACCAACTCGTGTCAGTCGCAGAAAAACTCGTTGAGGCGGTAAAGGAAAAAGGGAAGAAAAGGATTGCAGTGGTTGGACTGCCCTGTCAGGTCTTGGGTATCAGGGAAATCCAGAAAGCTATGCCTGAGGTTGAGATTTTTGTAATCGGGCTTTTCTGTTTGGAGAACTTTGTATACCGCTTACTCAGGCAGAGGGTGGGTGAACTGTTAAAAGTTGATATGGATACTGCAGAGAAAGTAAATATGTCTAAGGGGAACTTTATTGTTACAAATGAAGGGAAGCAGGTTTCATGCAAAGTGTCCGAGCTGCAGGAGGCTGTCAGGACAGGCTGTTCTTTCTGCACAGATTTTACATCCAGGTTGGCAGACATCTCTGTGGGCTCTGTTGGAAGCCCGGATGGATATTCTACAGTGATCACAAGGTCGAGGAAGGGGGAAGAGCTATTCAGATTATTGACAGACCTAAAAGAGACCTCTGCTGACAGGGATGAAATAGACAGGCTGGCATCATGGAAAGAGAGAAAAGGTTTTGAAAAATTAAAACAGGAGTTCTCTAGTCTGTTGGGTTAAAAGATGACAGAAAATATACTGGTCATCGGTGGAGGAATTGCAGGGATACAGGCCTCCCTTGATCTTGCTGATAAAGGGCTGAACGTCTATCTGGTCGAGAAGAGTCCGAGCATAGGCGGTAGAATGGCTCAGCTTGACAAGACGTTCCCGACAAACGACTGCTCTATATGTATACTGGCGCCAAAGATGATAGACTGCTTTAACCATCCAAATATCACCGTTTACACATGTTCAGACGTAAAGAGCGTGAATGGCTCTGCCGGGAACTTCAAAGTTAAGGTTCTCAGGAGACCGAGGTATATTGATGAAGAAAAGTGCACGGGCTGCGGCGACTGCATACATGCATGCCCATACGAGTCGCCTGATGAATTCAATGTTGGTCTTGGAAAGAAGCGCAGCGCGCACCTCTACTTCCAGCAGGCTGTCCCCAGGGTAGCGATAATAGACGAGAAAACGTGTACAAAGTGCGGAAACTGCAAGATAGTATGCGAAGCTGGAGCGGTTGACCTTGACCAAAAACCAAAGGAGTTAGAACTGGAAGTAAGTGCAATCGTGGTTGCCACAGGTCTGGATGTCTTTGACCCCTCTGCAATGAGCGAATACGGTTACGGAAAATACAGGAACGTGATCACATCGATACAGTATGAGCGGCTCATAAACGCCGCCGGTCCGACGGGAGGGCATCTCGAGAGGATTTCTGATAAAGGCAGAGTAAAAAGGCTCGCATTCATCCAGTGCGTTGGTTCAAGAGATGTAAAAAATAGTCCTTACTGTTCTACTGTCTGCTGCATGTTTTCGACGAAGAGTGCAACGCTGGCAAGAGAGCACGACCCTGATATTGAGAATTATATATTCTACACAGAAATGCGGGCGTCTGGAAAGAGGTTTCAGGAGTATATCGACAGGGGGAAGACCGAGTATGGAATACACTACATACGGGCCAAACCTGGAGAGATAAAGGAGAATGAGAAAAAGGACCTCGTGATATGGTATTATGACCGCGAGAGTGAGAGCGTGAAAAGTCTGGAGGTTGACCTCGTTGTTCTGGCGGTCTCTCTTCTGCCGAGCAGGGGTTCGGTCGATCTTGCAAAGATACTCGGCATCGACCTTGATGAGGATGGCTTCTTCAAATTAAAAGATAAACTGTATTCGCCGGTGGATACAAACGTTTCCGGGATATTTGTGTGCGGTTACAGCAAGCGCCCGATGGATATAACAGATGCGGTCATCGATGCAAGCGGGGCTTCTGCGAGAGCAGCAGAGTTCGTGGCAGCAGCGAGGTGCAGATGACAAACCCATTCCGCCCTGTTGGCAGTCAGCCATTTTTGAGAGAATATTATATGGGCTACGTATAGGTTCTTATAACAATGAAAGAAGCTCGCATAGGCGTATTCGTTTGCCACTGTGGAACGAACATAGGCGGATTCGTTGATGTTCCATCGGTTATCGCGTATATAAAGAAACTCCCGGATGTTGTGTATGCAGAGCACAACCTCTACACCTGTGCCGATGACGGGTTGAGAGCGATTAAGAATGCGATCAAGAACCACAATTTAAACAGAGTTGTTGTCGCCGCCTGCACACCAAGAACCCATGCGCCTCTTTTCAAGTCTGCCTGCAAGGAAGCAGGGCTGAACCCGTACCTCTTTGAGTTCGTGAACATCAGGGACCAGTGCTCCTGGGTTCATATGTACGAGAAGGAGAAGGCAACTGAAAAAACCATAGATTTGATAAGGATGGGGATCGCAAAAGCAGTTCTGCTCGAACCAGATGAGGACATATCGGTAGATGTCGAGCCGGCTGCACTTGTTATAGGCGGCGGAATAGCAGGCATGAGTGCAGCGCTCAGCCTTGCCGATCAGGGGTTTGAGGTTTACCTCGTTGAAAAGGAAAAAGAACTCGGAGGAATGTTAAGAAACCTGCACAAGTTATATCCAACATATCAGGATTCCGCAAGCTCCATCGAACCCATCATAAGGGACGTTAACGCCAGCACGAGGATCACGGTACTGACTTCATCCAGAGTCAAAGACGTCAAGGGGTACGTAGGCAACTTTGAGGTAACCATCGAGAAGAATAAAGAGAAGTCCAATCTGAAGGTGGGTACCATCATCGTGGCTACGGGTGCGGCCGTGCTTGAGCCAAAGGGTCTCTACGGATATGGTGAATACAAGAATGTAGTTACGCAGATGCAGCTTGAGAGGATGCTGGGATCGGGGCAACTCCAACGCGTAAGAAACGTTGTCATGATACAGTGCGTTGGCTCCCGGGGGCAGGTTGTATCCTACTGCTCGAGAATATGCTGCATGGTTGCAATAAAAAATGCAATTCTGCTCAAAGAGAAATTTCCAGATGCCGGGGTTTGCATCCTGCACAATGACATACAGGTTTACGGAGCGGATTATGAGGCGCAGTACAGAAGGGCAAGGGAAATGGGCATACGATTCATTAAATATTCACCGGAGAGGCGCCCGGTAGTTAAGGAAACGTTGTGCATCGTCTACGATGAGATGCTGAAAAGGGAGATGGAAATTCCGGCAGATCTGGTTGTTCTTTCAACACCTCTTGTACAGACGGAAGAAGCTGAGGAGCTCTCAAAACTTCTAAAGATTCCGCTCGGTCAGGACAAATTCTTCTTCGAGGCCCACGTCAAGCTTCGCCCTGTGGATTTTGCGACGGATGGAATTTATCTCTGCGGAACTGCAAGGGGACCTGCTGATGTGACTGAAAGCGTTGAGCAGTCTCTTGCGGCTGCGTCCAGAGCAGGAATCCCGATGTGGAACAGGGTTTTCAAAACAGAAGCGATAAACAGCATAATCGAGCCGGAGCTTTGCATAGGCTGCGGGATATGCGAGAGCCTGTGTCCGTACGGCGCCATAGTGATCGAGGAGAAGAAGGCAAAATGCATAAAAGCATTGTGTAAGGGATGCGGTAACTGCGGTGCAGCATGTCCTACGCATGCGATTACAATGTCGCACTTTACCGATGAGCAGATAAGAGTGCAGGTGAAAGCGGCATTCATGGAGCACCGGGAAGGTGAGACAAAGATACTCGCATTCTGCTGCAACTGGTGTTCCTATGCAGGGGCAGACTTTGCCGGGGTTGCAAGGTTCCAATATCCTCCCAACACGAGGATAGTCAGGGTTATGTGCTCGGCAAGGGTCGATCCGGTCTTTGTTTTTGATGCATTCGTGGAGGGTGCCGATGGCGTGCTTGTAACAGGATGCCACCTGCAGGACTGCCATTATATCGATGGAAATCTTGAGACGTTGCGGAGGTACAACCTGCTGCGCGAAGTCTTGAAGAGATACGGAATGCAGGACAGAATCAGGCTCGAGTGGGTTTCCGCATCCGAGGGGGAGAAGTTCTCGCAGATAACAAAGGAGTTCGTCGAGAAGATAACGTCGCTCGGTCCCCTGTCAGAAGATGATAAGAAGAACTTCAGGATTCTCAAAGATGTTTTTGATGGCAGGAAACTCCGTTTGACGCTGGGTCTTGCGAAAAAGAGCATAAAGAGAGGTGTTGATGAGGATAAATACGGCGAAAAGATTCTGAAGACTGCACTTGAGGAGATAAAGGCTGCAGAAATACGGGCTGCAGAGAGTCAGATAATGACAGATGGTCAAAATAAAATCCCTGTTTTCATAAGTTCCACATTCGATGATCTGAAGAAATACAGAGAAGCGGTCTGGCGTGAATTGCAGGATCTCAATATGGATATCAGAGGAATGGAATTTTTTGGTGCAAGGTCAAAAACACCACTTGATGTTTCACTTCAGGAGCTGGCTGATTGTAAGGTGTATATCGGGATCATAGGTACGCGCTATGGCTCCATTTATGAAAAAACCGGAAAGTCAGTTGTTCAACGTGAATATGAAAAAGCATTGGAGAACAAGCTGGAAATTCGAATATACCTGAATCATGAAGAAGAAGGGGTTGCAACACCCGTTCAGGGTGAATATGAAAATGCCGATAAACAAAATGCCTTCAAGGATCAGCTAAAGCACAACCATACGTGTGGTTTTTATAAAAATGAGCAGGATCTGGCAAAACAAATCAAGGATGATGTACAGCGATTAATTCGCGACAAGGGTTTGGTCGCCCAAGCATCTAAAGGCACTGTAAGCGCCACCATCAATCATCCAACACTTGCCAGAGGAGACAGACTCACCATATCAGGA
>CAIYCZ010000444.1 GCA_903924805.1 uncultured delta proteobacterium
CCTCATTCCAGTATTCAGTACCATATAAAACAATGGGCATATATTTTTTTGTTTTGTGGGTCTGTACGATGGTGAGCAGTTCAAACAGCTCATCAAGTGTGCCAAAGCCGCCGGGGAATATCACCAGGGCTTTGCCCAGATAGAAGAACCAGTATTTGCGGATAAAGAAATAATGAAATTCAAAGGACAGCTCCCGTGTCTGATAGGGGTTGGGCTTTTGTTCTGCAGGAAGGCTGATATTGAGCCCTATAGACTGGCCTCCCGCATTATATGCCCCGCGATTGGCAGCTTCCATGATTCCCGAGCCGCCGCCGGAGCAGATATAGAACCATTTTATTTTATCCTCGATAGAGAGAGACCATCTGGTTAATTTTTCAGAAAGCGCTACCGCGTCTTCATAATAGCGGGACATTATTAAGTCCTGGCACGCTTTCTTGTGCAGATACTCGATATCCGGCAAAAGAAGCTCCTCTTCAGGAAAGGTGCTCTCTATTTCCTGCAGCTTTGCTTCTGCAACATCACGGGGAAGTGCTTTGGTTGAGCCGAAAAATACAATGGTGTTTCTCACGTGAAAGTGGCGAAAGCGCGCTGCCGGCTCGGTAAATTCACAGAGGATACGGATGGGCCGGGCATCAGGGCTTGTTAAAAACCCCTGATTTTTATATGCCTTCTGCGGCCACGTACTGGGATCCATAATTTCATCATCAACATCTCTCATGGTTTCTACCCCCGGTATTATTACGAGTGTTATCAAAACGTAACCACAGGGTACCCAGCTAAAAAATTACCTTTTAAATCTGGAACTCATGAAATCAGGAAAATAAATAATATTTCCCCTGTGCGCTCTGTGGTTTGATATTTGATGGGCTAACGCTTACTTTAATATGTATAGAGTTCTAATAGCAGCGCATTAAATTGTCAAATAAAATAGAGATAAATGATTTTGTTATCTTTTACTGGTATATGTATTTTTCAGTTGTTAGATTGCTAAATATTTAATAGAGTAATTAACAGTCTTTTATTTATTGAGATAGTTAGGTAGCTGGTTCCTATGAACTGCCATCCCCGGAAGGATTGATTGTCCTGAAATCATTACGCGGGGGCGGCCAGGATCTCGATGACATAAAAAATCTCAGGGAGCAAGATTAGAATGAAAGTTGACATGTCTCCACACGCTATTACCGTCCGCCTCAGGCGTGTATCACAGTTGCGGCGCTTATGCCTGTCATTGGGGAAAGCAAGGTTCGCAGGATATAGACCTGAAAAGCCTGAGCAGGGAGGAACCGGCAGGGCACAGTGCCTGCCAAAAATAAAAACAACGTGAGTTGTCACCGAAATTTTCTCAGAGTCCGTCTTTATCCAAATTTATCTACCGCTCAATAAATACTTTGATTTGTTCATCGCTAAACCGTTTACGGATTGCTGAAAGCGTTCTATTTGCGTTAAACCCGGTTACCGCAATAAGGACAGAACGAGAAATTCCGTTCTAAAACCCTGCCGCACGATTTACAGCGCATTTCAACTTTCCGGTACGCAGCGTCAGATATCCTTTCTCGTTCAGGCTGCATCCGCTCACAGTTCTCACAGACAAGAAACGGCTCTCCCTGTTTAACGGGGAAAAGAGGGATAAAGAACAGGCTCACATAATGGTCTATCCGTTTCAGGTAGGCTTGCGGTAATCCGCAGTCAGGGCAGAGACGCGGAGTTTTATCAATTAGTTTTGTTTTTGGCTGAACGCCGGCTATGAAGAAAAACATACTATTCGGGATTAGCGGGGTTAAACCTTAAACTTCAAACCTTAAACTTTCGCCTTTTCTTTATGGTAAATGGTTAACAGAGAATACTCCTCCCAGCTGTTGTGTTTCAGGGGCACTTGTGCCAACTGATACAGTTCTTTTCTCACCTCAGAAATAAATGTGTGGAGTGTCTTTTTATCCATACCCTCGGTGCATTGAAAGCGGTCACCGCCGAGGTAGAATTCACCCTCCTGTTTCCCTGTCCAGGATATACCACATGCGTTACTCTTCATACCATAGCACGAATTGACATCCAGATGAAACAGATTGACTTCAAAGCTGTTGAGCGGGTTGCGCAGAAGCGGTGCTACACGCCGTAAAAAGTTCCTTGTCTCCCCGGCATGCTCAAGTGTCTCTCCGGGGAATCCCAGGATCACAAACAGGCGGAAATTGACCCCTGCTTCCCGGCAGTCATGGAGAACCTTTTCCGCCTGTGCGGCAGTAATGCCTTTATTAATATTGTGCATCAGACGGGTTGGAATCGGGCAGTCACTTTCTCTTTCAGAGCGATAGTAAGACGGGGAACATGGAATCCACAGACTCTGTGAAAAGCCTGTGGAAAACCGGGTTTAAAAAGCGATGGAACGGGCTTTAGAAAAGGGGGATAGCACTTTGCTCAAATTTTGAGCAGATAAAAAATAATGTTATTTCAATTAGTTAATAATTTTTACCGGTTTTTATTGATTTGGTTAACCCAAACAGGTTAGTTTTCCACAGCAGAAAAATTTTTTGTGCATATTTCCGTAAAGTTTAACGGTTAGCGGCGCTGGTAAAGTCCAATAATCCGGGCAGAGCCAATCTGATTTTCTCTGACCTTCTTGAGAAAGCTGTCTTTATTTATATCCCCCAGCTTTTCAATTTTAAGCGCATACAGGGAGAAAAAATAGCGGTGAGTCCCTGAAGGAGGGCAGGGGCTACCATATGATTTTTTCCCAAAATCATTTGCCATTTCTTTTGCGCCCGCAGGCAAAGGGCCTCCCTGTGCAATACCTGTCACCGTAGCAGGAATGTCATAGACAAGCCAGTGGATAAAATCTCCCATCGGCGCATCGGGGTCAATGCAGGAAAGCACAAAGCTTTTTGTGCGTTCAGGAGCACCAGACCATGAAAGCTGAGGCGATAAGTCCTTTCCATCACAGGTATGGATGACAGGAATAGACTGGTTGTTTTGAAAATCCCTGCTGGTGATTTCCATGGCGAAACTTCCCCTGGTCAAAACCAGGGCCATGATTAATATGAACAGAGCGATGCGGTAACAGCTTTTAATGAAGTCTTTCATATATTACACCTCCTCCTCTATTTTTATTAACACCATTCTATGTGCTGCTTAAAAATTTGCAAATAAAAATTCTTCCAGTTTCAGGATAGTGCTGTACAACTGCATGGACTGTCGCCTGTTTTTTTGTTACTATACGTAACATAACGATAATAAATTTTAGACCATGCTGTCAACTCATAGCTGACTGCTGAAAGCTCATTGCTGTATTGAGGGAAGTATGAATCTTTACTTACTCGTTATCCTGGTGATTATTGGTGGCAATTATCTATTAGATGCCATCATTGAAACCCTGAATGTACAACATGTCAGCACTGAGTTGCCTGAAGAATTTGTCGGGTATTATGATGCTGAAAAATATCAGCAGGCACAAAATTACTTAAAGGAAAACACCCGGTTTGGCATCATTACCGACTCTTTATTTACCCCGGTAACGGTTGCCTTTATACTTTTGGGGGGATTCAACTATGTTGATCAATTAGCGCGAAGCTGTAATCTGGGCTCCATTCCGACCGGCCTTATTTTTTCCGGTATCCTGCTGTTTGTTTCGCAACTGCTGCACCTGCCATTTTCCGCCTATGCCACGTTTGTCATTGAGGAAAAATATGGTTTTAACAGAACCACGCTGAAAACATTTATTCTGGATATCCTGAAGGGCTGGCTGCTCACTGCACTTATTGGCGGAGCAGTTTTTTCTATGGTTTTGTGGTTTTTTGAAAAGACCGGAACCTGGGCCTGGCTTTACTGCTGGGCTGCAGTGACCGGTATACAGCTTTTTCTCACATTCATTGCGCCGGTTGTTATCATGCCCCTGTTTAACAAGTTTGTGCCGCTTGAGGAGGGGGAATTAAAAACAGCGATTGAATCCTATGCACGGTCCCGGGGTTTTAAAATGAAGGGAGTATTCACGATGGATGCCTCCAAGCGCTCCACCAAATCAAATGCCTTTTTTACCGGGTTCGGGAAATTCAGACGGATTGTCCTCTTTGACACACTGATTGAAAAGCACACGGTTGATGAACTGGTATCGGTTCTTGCCCATGAAATGGGACACTATAAGAAAAAGCATGTTATACAATCTATCCTCATTTCAATTATCACTACCGGACTCATGTTTTTTATCCTATCACTCTTTTTACATAACAAGGGGCTGTTTGCCGCTTTTAAAATGAAAGAGACATCCATATACGCAAGCCTGCTCTTTTTCGGCTTTCTCTATGCCCCTATTGAAATGATGCTTTCCCTTGTTGGCAGCATGCTTTCGAGAAAAAATGAATACGCAGCAGATGGTTATGCCGTGACGACCTATGGCAACCCCGAGTCAATGATTACTGCTTTGAAAAAGCTGAGCGTCGATAACTTATCCAACCTCACCCCCCATCCTCTCAAAGTGTTTATAAGCTATAGCCACCCGCCGGTTCTTCAAAGGATCAAAGCGATTAGAAAAACAACTGCCACCCTTGCAGGAGATGTGTTATGAAAAATAAAGCGATACTATGTACCGTTATTTTAATAATTGTTTTTATTTCAATAAACGGATGGGCTATGGGAATATTCAAGACTAAAGAAATGACCGTTGAAGGGATATATCTGAGAGATTTAGGCCACCCGTTTTTCGGCCCTGCGCTTATGGGTGAAGGGGGATATTACCGGTTAAGCGGGGACGCTGCCAGAGAAATTTATACGCTTAAAGACAGTTCAAAAATAAGGGTTTCAGGGAGAGTATACACAGAAAAAAGGGCGATACCTGAAGCAGGTAAATTCAGGGAAATAACCGAGAAGGTGATTGAGGTCAGGTCATATGAAGTGATACAATAAACTATTTACCCCGTATAAAATTGAGGATATTCTGTTTTTCACTTTTTAAAGACTTTTTCAGTTCAGGACTTCCTTTCTGTATCAACGAATTTATCAATTCCTCAAGCATGCTCTTCATCCGGCTGTCAGCCTTCCCCCCCTTCATGACTTTTAAAGCTTCCTGAGCAACCTTCATGATAAATACTCCAGCTTTTGCTTTCAGGGCAGGAGATTTCAAGAGAATCGTTGTTACCTCCGGAGCATGCCGGTAATAAAGTACTACCCAGTGCCTTCCGTGCTCATTTTTCAGCAGCAGCCGGTCCCGCACCTCATAGAACTGTTTCAGGTTGCCCTCTTTAAGAAGGGTAGCTATAGGACACTGTGAATTAATATCAGGCTTGAGTGAAAAATTGAGTAGCGTCTCTTCATCTTCAGTTATTACCACATCATCTCTAACATCAATTAACCCATCTTTGGATGCAATAACCGTATATTTATCCTTTGTGGCAGAAAGCGGCAGCATGTAGTAGCCGCCTCCGGAGGATTGCGTGGTGTTACTCGTCGCAGCGAGTCCCTCCCCGGTCAAAGCTGAAATGGTCACGCCGTCAACACCTTCGCTGGTAAATCCGTTTCTGACCTCTCCAGTGAGATAGCCATTATTGCTTCCCTTTGCAATGAGCTTAAAGGATTGATTTGTAGTGCAAGGCCCCAGAGAGATGGCACAGTTCCAGTCGCCGCTGTCTGCCCGCTCAATTACGATTTCGCGCTCATACCCGCTGTTAAAGAGCCATGGCGAATCATTGGGGCGAATTCCCGCAGGGTTGGCAATATCCAGAGTAAAAATACAGTCTGCCTGTAATGCACCAATAGAGCCGGCTGTCTGCACAGCATTGTTTTTAAGACGACCGGCAGAAGCACCCACCGATGGAACAGGAGTAGGTGTTGAGGTCGTTGTAGATCCGGAAATGGCAAATGCATTTTTCTTTATAACGATTTCACAGGAGCTGCCCGGCAGTCCGCAGTCGGCAGTGCTGAACTGGGTTGTCACCACGACATCCCAGAGCCCGATGAGGCTTCCCGAGGTAACCTGGTTAGGGTCGCTGATGGTGAGAATGGCTGTTAAAGCGGTATCGCTCAAAACCAGCACTTCATTAGTCCCCGGGACAGGAATGGCCTGGGCAATCCTGAAGCCTGTTTCATTGAAAATCTCCACGCGCGTTTTATTTTTTGTAAAATTTGTGTTAAGTCCCTCAATGGCAATAGGCACACGCTGTCCGGGAGCGCCCTGATTGGGGGTGATACTGAGAATAGTGGGAGTGCCTGAAGTAAAGGATATGGTGAGGGTCTGATTGTTGAGCCGGTTGTTGATTACCAGCGGTTGGTCAATGGCTGCATCTGGAGCAAGGGAGCCTCTAATTTTATTTAATACATTTAAAGGAAACGGTTTGCTGATCCGGTGCCCATAGATGTCCTCCACGGTTATCATTATCGGGACAGGACCGACCGGAACTATGCCGTCTGCAAGAAGGTGGGTAAAAATTCCATCCTGATAGTCAATGGAAGCAGTGTCGGTGGTAATACCGAAGGCATAGGTGTATGTCCCGTCACGGGCAACATCATCCTCATTTTCTCCGTCATCAAGCATGGTGGCCTGGGTGATGGTGACTACGTCCCCGGTGAGCGGATCAATGCCTACCAGGTTCATAGGTAAAAGGTCTATAGTTACCGAGGCAATGCGGCTCAGAATATTCGGGTCTTCAGACTTGGAGGTGATGTCTGCCGTAATGGTTGCAGGATTCCCCTCATTTTCTATGGAGGTAAGGCTGTTTGTTATATCTATCTGTATATCCGGTTTTCTATTCTCTTCATCGCTTTCACCAAGGCAGTAAAGATACCCGTCGTCTGAGCCGACATACAGTCTCTTTTCAGGCCCGATGGCAGGGGATGAGCGGACCGCACTGTAGGTCTGAAAACTCCATTTGAGCGCCCCGTCAGGAAACAGTGCATAGACACTGCCGTCATCCGAGCCAAAATAGATGTCCCCATTTTTATCAACAGCAGGTGATGACCGCACCGGTGCTCCGGTGGGGAATTTCCATTTAAACTCCCCGTTTTCGTCAAACGCATAGAGGTTGCCGTCGTCTGACCCGACATACACTATTTGAGCTTCTTTCGTGGTATCTCCTGCCGTTACGCCCACCCCGGGTGTTGTTGATGAAACCGGGGTTGCCACAGCAGGAGAAGAGCGGACTTTTCCGCCGGTCTGTTTCTTCCAGAGGAGCTTGCCTTTAGGAATACTGTTGGTGGTATCCGACTGTAGGTCCGACCACCGCACATCATTCTTTTTGCTGTGGAGAAGCTCACTTAGTATATTTTCAGTACCTGAAACGTTTTCGCTGAAGGCATAGAGGCACCCATCATCAGACCCTACATAAACCTTGCTGCCCGAAACTGCAGGAGATGACAAGATGTCACCGTTTACCCTGTAGCGCCATTTTATGGGGCTGGTTGTTGTCGTGCCGCCCTCCTGACCGCCGCCGGAACCCTCGTCACTGCCGCCCGCGCTGGGGTTGAGCGCATACAGGTATTCTCCGCCGCCGAAAAATACGGTATTGCCGGAAAACGCCGGGGATGATTTCACCGAACCATTGGTCAGGAAAACAAGTTTTTTAACATCAGCGGATAGTACCCTTTTTTCTTCGCTGATTGCCTTCGCCGCGGGCTCCAGAGTAATGCCAAGCAGGGCATCGTCATCAATACCGAGGTAGGCAGTGCCCCCGGAAATAACCGGTGAAGAAGACGTGTGGGTATCAAAGTTAGACTTCCATATCAGTTCCCCGGTTGTGGAGATGTAATACATATATCCATCGCCGGTTACCACAAAGACATTTCCCGTCTCGTCCACAGACGGTGATGAAAGTACCGGACCTTCAACCTTAAATATCCAGCCCGGGCCCCCCTCGGGTTGAATGGCGGCGACAAAACCTCCCTCAGTGCCGATATATACCGTGCCATCTTCTGTTACCGCAGGAGAAGCGCTGATGGGGTCTGTTTCGCTATTTATCCGCCAGCGCACTTTCATCTCCACTTCTTCCGGAGGGCCTTCAAGACTAATTACCCCGGTGTGGGCAGGATTGCCGCGAAAGGTGAGCCACGCTCCACTTGGCACAGCATCTTGCGCCTGAGCGGATGGTCCTGAGCCCAGTACCGGCATCATGAGAAATGCAGCAAGCCAGATAATGGCACAGCACGGTGATGTTTTGATGGTACGGATTGTGTGCATGATGAAGGCTTTACGCCATTTCTTTAATTGGACAGGGTAAGTGTCATGGTTACTTTGAAAGGATAGTCAAAATGCTGGTATTCTATAACAACTGCAGAGAGAAGCACCCCTATACTTACGGCTGGATAGACATCAATAATGTAGCCCACGGATTCAGAGCCGTAGGAAAGCCGGGGCTCAAGGAATCCAAGGAAATTAACCGTGCTGTCTTTCCAGTAGATGAAAGCGCCCAGGGTTGCATAGCGAATCTCTGTCCCGGTGTCTCCCCGCGGGGTGAGGTTAATGCTCAGTCTATGGATTTGATCATCCGGGATAAGAGCGGATATGAAAGAGACGTTAAAGCAGCCGGAATCCAACAAATCCCCGTCGTATTCAATCTCCACTGACTTGGAATCCCCGGGCAGGAGCACGATGCCAGCAACGGGAACATCTTCCTGTGCTCTGCCGATTTTCCCCTGCAATGCCGCTCCGGATATTGAGGGTATTGCAATGAGGGCACAGAGGACAACACTAGTAACTGTTTTTAAATACGATTTCATACTCTGTCCACCTGCAGTTTTTTAATGTTGAAAAAATTATAAGTAAAATCCGGGAAGGTGTCAAACTAATAGTATGGTTAAACCGTTAAACTTTCAAGAATTGAACCCGCCCGGTTTGGTACTATCAAACGGGCAGAGCGTTGTCTGCTCTCTAAAACATATGCCCCCGACGTGCTCAGCGCCTTTCCGCTTTCTCCCAATCTGTACGAACAAATTCTAACAGTTTCCCTGCCCGTTCTGAATACAGGCGAATGGAATTAAAATGTGGTGGTGAATCAATTTTTTGCAGCAGCAGTCCGTCCTGATCAAACCACCGCGGCAATGCGCCTCCCAGAAAATACCCCTTTGCCCGAAGCAGGGCAACAGCATCGCCCACAGCGGGGTTCCCCAGAGGCAGGTACACCTGGATAATGGTACTGCCGGTTTTTCCGGCCTGGCCCTCAATGGTGGCTATGGTTTCCTCAAAATCGCTGCCAATTGCTTCAACATTCAGTCGGGCAACCTTCTGAAATCCAAAAACATGGCACTGTACGCGAGATTTTGTATGAAAGGCTACACCCGTATCAGGCTTCTTGAACGTTCGCGTTATTGGTAGGCCCGTATATATAAAATGCAGGACATCTTCATAGGTTTCAGGCAAATATATATCATGGGGCCGGTCCTGACAACAGCGAAACATCAGGAGCGCTGAAACCGGACCGGTTGCGCTTTTTTCTTTTTTATAGGCCTCTTCCGGAATATAATCAATTTCAAGAGCTGTTTCCCTGAAGCCGCACTCATCGCCTATTTTCTGTGAAATAGTGTGATTGCAGACCGCCTTTCCAAAAACTTCATGCACCGGCAGGCGCGGTGCGACCACCTCAAGCCCATACTTGACCACTTGTGTTGCTATCGCTTCATTCCGGTAGGAGGGCAGCACCACCAGTTGCCCCTGCTCGTAGAGAAATTTACAGGCCAGGGATCGAAACAGCGCACAGTACCCCACCACGTCTCCTTTTGGAGTTCTGGCGACAACTGAATAGAGATTCCCTGTGGCATTGGCTTCAATGAGAGATGCAGGGCTGTAAACGGTATCAATCGAATAGGAATCCCCATACACCGTGTAAAAGCACCGCGCAACACCCAGAGCATCTTCAGGCCGGAACATGTCCACGGTGCAGGGCTGACCGGGCTCAACGGGGTAATCTTCCTGAGAGAGTTTTAGCAGAGTTTCATCTTTTAACGCCAGGGTATTCATTGTTATTAAATTGCACGCATTAGCAGAGATTATGGCGGTACGGCAGTGTTCTCTGCTTCGTATAGAATAAATTGGCTATTCTCGAAGAGTTTTCTGAGTTCGAACGTTTTCGGTTTTTGGGTGATAACAAATTTTGCTTTATATTTTTTTGCTGCGTTACGGATTTCTTCAGTCGTTAAGTCATTATATTCATTGAACCAGGTATAGGGCTTACATCGAAGATCACGCATGCGGGCAAACCATTCTTCAGTGAACCGTTTATCAAGGTAAATTAACGTGGACCCTTCCGCCCAGTCTCCCAGCACGGCCCGTTTTGAGTAGGTAGTAAAATCATTCATATACGGAGGTACAATAAAAAGGTCGTCTTTTGCAGAATGTGCTTTAGCATAAAGCTGTATCTCCGCCCAGGGATCTGTTTCCCCCTTAATTCTACCGTGGTAATAAATTTCAGGTCCGCCCTTCTGGTAAAGCACAAAGAAATCAAACAAGAAGATAAATATCAAAAAAGCAGCAACAGGATAGTGCAAGCCCCGTGCATTATGCGAATAGCGTTCAATTACATGATAAACAATAAGGAACAATAGCGTTAATACCGGAAAGAGTATGAGGCTTAGGGTACCTTTATTGTTGTATATCTGGTAGACAACCAGTATTGTGAGGCAACTAAAGAACAACAAGGGCAACATTCTTTTCAGGGTTTTACTATTACCCTTAAAGTGTGTTTCATAAAGAGAAAACAACAAAAATACAATGAACAGGGGAAGATAATAAAGCTTAAAAGCCCCCAGGTAACCAGTAATTATTATTGCGGTGTTTATGGCGAGGAATCGCTTTGTGAGGTCCTTTTCAAGAAGTATACTTAAAATATATCCAAGGACCACTATTGCAAAAATGGCATAGAAAAAGGTGCTTCGCCACAGGCTCAGCTTTATGATGAAAGGGATGGGATACATATGAGCCCATATGGTTCCTGTCAGGCACATGACTACTATGGCGGCAGTAACAATTATAACTTTTTTTCTTGATGCTACTGGGAGTGCGAAAAGTGTGCTCACAAACAACAGAAAAAATAATGCAGACCTCAGTGCTACGATATTTATGTAAGCAAAGGGGAAATTGGTGAACCATAATGTCCAGCGAACTCCCGTCAACCACAGATGTCCTGATTCATAGCGATATCCAAGGTATTGCAAAGACTCGATGAGAGCCGGGGAGGCAGAAATAATAAAAATCAACACCCCTTTAAGAATTATGGCAGTATTAAATTGCTGCCATCTAATAATAATATAAAAGCAATAGATAAACAGCAGAAAGGCTGTTGTCATAGGATGGAAATTCCATGACAGACCTGCAAGCAAAAGGGAAATAACGTATCGCTGCCCGAAAAAAAATACCATTGACCAGATGACGAGCGGGTACGTATAAGGCAGGCCGTGATGAAAAAAATTGAGGTATGGTGCCGGTGAACCTATAATCCATTTGTCCAGCGCTGCAGTATAAAGCAGAGTCGCCATATATCCTGCAGAGGGACTGTTAAAAAGGGTTTTTGACAGAGCAAAGATTCCTGCAAGGACAAAGAAAAGGCTTACTACTGCTTGTATAAGGGCAAATGTCTCAAAATCAAAATATCTGGAAATAATGGGTGCTATATCATAAAAAAGCGAGACCCGCAGATTAGTACGATTAACAGCCTGGACATAAATTGAATTTTTATATAGGGATGGATCAATTTTGCCAAAAAGGGAGGAGAGATACGTGCCCGTCGTGAGCTGTCGATGCTCATAGTAGTAACCGTTCATCAAAAAGGCATGGAGCGTGATAAAAGCTATCGGTAGTAAGAAAAAATATTTTTTTACAGTAAGGTGCATATCTTCTTGCGTACTGGATCCCGCGATGTCGTCCGAACAGAATGTTCTCACGCACTAGAAAAAGGAGATAAAATACGTATAGCAGCAAAACAGCTGAGAAGAGATCGTAGGGCAGGTTACCCTTATGTGTACAGCACGTTATTGTCCCGGGATTCCTGCAAAACTTAATTATACCGACCCTTCATCCTGTTATATCTAATCCGCAGCAAATCCAGAGCGCACACTACAACATATTTGAACACTTTCACTTTCGAACCTCCCACATGAGTCCACTTGACCGGTATTCCCTTAATCTTAAGACCGAATTTGCGTGCGATAAAGATATCTTCTGCATCAAAACTCCAGTTGTTTAAGCGTTGCCGGGGGAAAATTGCTTGAGCGCTTTTCCGGGTATAGCATTTAAAACCGCACGTGAAGTCCGAGATATTTAGCTGGAGTAGAAACTTTGCCAGATATATATACCCATACCCGAAAAACTTTCTTTTAAACGGGGCTTTGTGTTTGATGGTTCTGGTGGCTATGTAAATGTCGTACTCAGGGCTGAACCGGGGTATAAAATTGTCGATCTCCATTATGGAGGTAGAGCCGTCAGCATCTATAAAAAAAATATAGTCTCCTCTGGCTTCCAGCATCCCCGCGCGAAGAGCAGCGCCCTTCCCCCGGTTTACCGGTAAATTCAGGATTCTGTATTTGCCCGGCAGTCTTTCTTTTAATAAGGCCTCAGTGATTTCAACGGTACGGTCGACACTGCCGTCGTTGGCAATAACGATCTCATATGAAAAATCCTTCTTGCTTACATACTCAACGACGCTTAATAGAAATGATTTGATCCTGTTCTCTTCATTATAAACAGGGATTACAATGCTTATGAAAGGATTCTTTACATCCATCGAAGTGTTTTCAATTTAATTTATATTGCCCTTTTTTTGGTTTTTTACTACTATATTTATATTTAACTATTTTTAAAAAACAGTGCTGCAAATGTAAACTATTTGAACGCGGGTGTCAATGGATTTGGAAGTCTAGTGCTACGCGTGTCTCAGTAAAATTTAAACACATTTTTATTTAGAATGGAACGAGATATTTTAACAAAGAAAGGCTCGTTGCTGCTCCTCTTGCTTATAGTTTTAGCCGGCTGCGTGCTGCGCTGCTGGAATATCAACCAGAGCTTCTGGTGGGATGA
>CAIYCZ010000445.1 GCA_903924805.1 uncultured delta proteobacterium
CCAATGGCACTGCAAGCCTTGAAAAATTCAGATGGACCACCTTGGTAGATCAGACCGAGGCCGTTTTGAAGAACGTGTATGCAGCTAAAAAAAGAGGGTGCACCAGTGATCATACACCTGCACAATGCACCCATCCGCCCATTCCAGTCCTGTTTTTAAGTACCACCCGGTATACCAGTGCTCCAGACCCGTCCCTGCAGAAAAAATGGAGAGGGCTTGAGCCATTCCTGCACGCAACCGTTATCTCCTTTGGCGACGGCGCTGGCCTGCATACCCGTTTCGTGGAAGGCTCATTCTGCATACTCCTGCCCTCACGTTTGCCAAGAATAGTGCGTTATATTTTTTATTTTATTATATCATTCACCGTCTCCCTGTATGGCGCTCTGGTAAAAAAACACCGGACAATTATTGCCCAGAGCCCTTATGAGGCAGTGGCACCCGCCCTTGCTCTGCTGCCCTGGAAACTGCTGAGATCTGCGGCAAAACCAAAGCTTATAGTTGAGGTCCATAGTGACTGGAAAGGCGGGGCGCTGCTCTACCATCATGGTTCCTGGCTTGCGTGGCTGGAAAAACCGCTGAGACTCATGGCGGCCCGATTGAGCTTCTCCCAGGCAGACGCATACCGGGTGATATCTGATTACTGCCGCAGCCTCGTGCCGGTCGGGGAGAAGCCGGTCTACGTTTTCCCGACATTTACCGACCTTGAAAGCTTTGCGGAACCTTCTCCTGAATCTATCAGAGCAGTTGCAGAAAATGTCGGGAAGGATTTTTTTCTCTACGCAGGTATGCTCATATATCTCAAGGGTATCCATCACCTCATACAGGCATTCAAAGAGGTGGCCATTCAACATCCGAAAATAAAGCTTGTTATTGCCGGTAGAGGTGGAGAAGAAAATAATCTCAAACGGTTAGCGGAAAACCTGGGAATCGCACATCACGTCTTTTTTGTCGGACATCTGGATCAAAAAACCCTTGCCGCTTATATTAAAAATTCAATTGCCCTGGTCCTCCCGTCGCTTTCAGAGGGACTGGGCCGCGTGGTTATAGAAGCGCAGCTGCTGGGGAAACCGGTCATTGCATCACGGACCGGAGGTATTCCCGAGATCGTGGTGGATGGAAAAACCGGCCTTCTCTTTGAACCGGGAGATACCATTTCCCTGCAGAATGCACTCATCAGGGTTCTTGATAATCAGTCACTGTGCGCACGCATGGGAAAAGCCGGGAGGGAACAGGTGCTCAAAAAATTTGATTACCAGGACTACTTTAAGTCATATCAAACCATGGTGCAGGAAGTGTGCTGTGGATAAAAGGCAGAATCCTTTACACCTTATATATCTTTCTACTGCACGGATCCCGAGTGAGAAAGCCCATACCTATCAGATTCTTAAAATGGGTGAAGCATTCACGCAAAAAGGGGCCAGCGTTACCCTACTTCACCAGCGCAGGAAAAAGCATAGTCTTGAAGAAAAAGCCGGCAACCTTTTTGATTATTATGGCATCACGTCACCTTTTATAATAAAACAGCTTTCGTGCTGTGACTGGAACTGGATGGGGAGAATAAATCAGCGCATCCAGTTCTACTGGAGAATGATATCCTATCTATGGGTGGTGGCCTTTTTCATTACATATCATCGCAGGAGCATTGATGTGATCTACTGTAGGGACAGATTTTCTATTCCGCTTCTTGCCGGCATAAAAATGCTATCGCACTTTAAACTGTTTTATGAGGCCCATGAGTTTCCTTCTGCCTTTCCGCAGGCCCATATCAGGCTTCTGAAAAAAATGAACGGCGTCATCGCAGTTAATGAAATTCTCAGGCAAAAATTTTTAGCAGCAGGATTTCCAGCAAAGAAGATTCTGGTTGCCCATGACGGGGTTGACCATAAGGCCATTGCGTTTTTTAGAACCCGGAGCAGAAAGATCCTGGATAAGGAAAAACCTGTTCGTCTCTGTTACACCGGCCACCTGTACCCCTGGAAAGGCTGCAAAACCCTGGTGCGCGCCATGGATTTTCTTCCGGGAAACTTTCACCTAACCATTGTCGGAGGCACGCGCGAGGATCTGGAGGATTTAAAAGAAAAGACCAGGTCCGGTAACCTGCACACGGTTGATTATAGAGGCTATGTACCGCCCGGGGAAGTGCCGACGCATCTGGCTGCATCAGACATCCTGGTTATACCGAATTCCGGAAGCTCCCCGATGTCTTCATTGTATACGTCGCCACTCAAGCTGTTTGAATATATGGCATCCGGCAGGCCGATGGTAGCCTCACGCGTACCATCCCTGTGCGAAATTTTAAAAGACGGTGGAAATGCCGTCCTTGTGGAGCCCGATAATCCCCGGGAGCTTGCCGCTGGTATCATGAGGGTTGCTCGTGACCAGGCGCTGGCCAATGCTATTGCTGAACAGGCCTTAATTGATGTCGAGCAGTACACCTGGGGAAAACGGGCAGAAAAGATTATTGAATTTATGAGCTCAAGAGCCTGATCAAATAGGCATTTGAACACCTCCCCGGTATCCGGGGATCAGGAATACATAGGTAGTGCTTATCTATATGAAAGCAGCCATTACCAGTATAAAAATATTTATTCGTAACCTCGGACGGCATTGGGTAGAGCGCCTCAATGAAGAAGACCGGTATTCTGCACGTCTCATATTTAATGCTGCCCTGCCTCACAAATATCTTATCGCACTTATTATCTTAAGTAATATCTTTGTAGCCTTTTTTGAAGGCAGCACCATCGGCATTCTGACTGTGGCGCTGCAGAACATGGTAGGAGAGGCCAACACCTCCACGAATGCACTGGGCACGCTGGGGATTATTGCCG
>CAIYCZ010000446.1 GCA_903924805.1 uncultured delta proteobacterium
GATAGACAATTCTTTATAATTAGCGTTAACAATAGAAATCATTTATTTATAGTAACACCTTGTCTCTTTTTGTATTATTGACAAACGATTTCATCTTTAAGAAAGGGATTAGCTCCGAAATGCTTCGAGACTAATCCCTTTTTATTTTCCGGGGGGCGCGATCCCGCCCTTCCGTATCTTGTCAATAACCTTTTAGACTGGCCGGGTTGCTACCCAGATGGTGTGCCGCCCTCCCTTGCCGCAGCCTCGTGCACTGACGGTTTTCTCCTGAACCCTGAAGCCGGCTTTGCGGAGCCGAAGGCTAAAGGCGCTGTCGGGGGCCGCAGACCACACGGTCAAAACGCCCTGGCGTCTCAAGGCCATGCAGATAACCGACAGGCCAGTGTCACTGTACAGCCAGGCATTGCTTTTCTGCGTCATGCTGTGGGGATTGTTGTCAACATCAAGCATAACGGCATCAAAGCCTTCCCGCCCGTTCTTCAGCAGGATACAGATGTCGTGCTCCTGCACCGTAACACGGTTGTCGTCAAGCGGATGGCCGGCCAGTCCCCCCAGAACGCCGCGGTTCCACCGCACCACCGCCGGCACCAGTTCAGCAACAATTACTCTGGCATCGTCCCGCAAGACTGACAGGGCTGCGGCCAGCGTATACCCCATGCCCAGCCCACCGACAAGCACCCGGGCTTTGGCGCGACCCGCGATGGGTGTACATGCAAGCTCGGCAAGCACTTCCTCAGAGCCGTGCATGCGGCTGCTCATAAGCTCCTCGCCATCAAGAGAGATGAAAAAATCATCACCGCGCCGGTAAAGCTGAAGCTCGGCGCTTTTGTCCGGGGTCAGCGCACGGTCAAGAAGCTTTCGTTGTATCATAGGGGCCCTGGTTTGTTGTTCTGAGGCATTTATCGGGGACTGTTTAAATTTAAAAACCTGAAACGCGGCACGCGACTCAATTAAAGTGCAAAGTGCAACGTGCAAAGTGAAAAGTGAAAGGTCTTCTTAAAAATGGAGGCGCCGGTGCGGGCCGGATAACCGCGCCCCATAAAAGCAGCCTCTGAACAGGGGGATAAATTATATTGGCGAACAGGAAGGGCTGGGCGTATATTCACCCTGCGCATCATTTGAACATACCATACGTCACATTCCAGGTAATGCGCCCCTTCGGGATAGGAGCAATGAGCGTTTTAGTGAATGATGAGCCGTTCCACCTATATTCGCGCAGCTCGCCCTGGTCATCAGAGGCCACAATGATTTCCATGACATGGTCCCCATCAATGTCAGCGAGGCAGGTTGCGTGTTCATAGCCGGACGAGGAAGCATCAATCTGCGTCACGCTCCAGGAGCCATCACCTTTTTCTTTAAGCAGCCAGATCCCTGAGGTCATGGCAGAGGCCACAAGCTCCACCTTTCCGTCTCCATCCACATCTCCCGCACACAGAAACCGGCACTGGTTGTCATCAAGTGTGGCAATTACCGTGCTTGATATAGTCCCGCCTTTAAAACTATATTGTTTTATTTTCACCGGTTCTATTCGTGAGGTTTTCCCACCGTCTGTTTTTGTTTCAGCTTCAACCACGGAAAAAAGCGTGGCCAGGCCTTTGCCGGAGATGTCTGCAGCAAGTATTTCCTTTGCATGGGTTTTTTCAAAGGTGTCAACTATGGTTTTATCAAACCGGGAACCATTCCACTTATACATTACTACGTTTCCCGGCTGGGGGCCTCCCGCTGCTTTGTTGGGTTTACTCGGGGTCACAAAAAATTCATTTTTTCCGTCTCCATCCACATCCCCGATCTCAACCTCGTGCACAAAAATACCGGGCTCCCGGTCAATCTCCTCTACCTGCCACTCCTTATTTTTTTTTACGGCAACGGCAACAACCCCCTGGTCATGGGTGGCTATGACGATTTCCGGTTTGCCATCGCCGTTTACATCCCCGATCTCCATGTCCCGCAGCCGGTTCCATCTGCCGCCAAATACCGGGCTCCAGAGCGTTTTTTGCTGCCACTGTTTTTCACGGAACACCCATGTCTTGAGCGCTGCCGCCATGGCGCCGATGGTGAGAATCTCCTGATTCGATTCAGCTTCTTTTAAAATAATTGCTTTGTGAAACACATTACTCTGCGGGTCTTCAATAACAATGTCCTTCCAGCCAGCAGGAGTTTTTTGTTTCAGGATAAGCAGTGCCGGCCCTGGCTGCTGCTGTGTCTTTCCATCCGGCCCCGTGACAGATTTAAACTGAGCCTGGGCTATTAAAATGGTGGGGCACGGTGCGGATGGTGCACTCTGCTGCGGTTCTTTCTGCTGTGAGCAGGACAGGGTTAGCGTAAAAGCCAGGAGTAAAAAGCTTCTGGTCATTAATCGGTAAAAATAAACAGTTCTGCAGCCCATTAATTGAAGCTCCTTTTTGATAAAAAGGGTATCAGTGAATTTTTTGTGACTATCCTGCTGCGTAAAGATATGGTGAGGAAAATTTGTGCGGTATTGAACGGACTGGATTTTTAATTATCCAATAGCCCCTGCCATCTTGAATATGGGCAGATACATTGCAGCAAGCATGGTCCCGACGGTGCCGCCTAAAAATATCATCATGAACGGCTCAATCAGCGAGGTAATTGCATCAACCGCAGCATCCACTTCGTCATCATAAAAATCAGCAATTTTTACCAACATGGAATCAAGCGCACCCGTTGATTCCCCCACCGATACCATCTGGCAGACCATGCTGGGGAACACCCCGCTTTTAGCAAGGGGCTCTGCTATGGTTTTTCCCTCACTGATACTTGCCTTGGTGGCAAGAATAGCTTCTTCAACAATCCGGTTGCCGGCAGTCTTGGCAACTATGTCCAATCCATCAAGTATTGGCACGCCGCTGGTTATCATGGTTCCCAGCGTTCTGGAGAAGTTTGCCACTGCCACTTTTCTCAGAAGGAGCCCAAAAACAGGAAGCTTCAGGAACAGCTTGTCAAAAAAATACCCCCCCTTATCCGTTGCCTTGATTCTGTTAAAGGCAACTACGATGCCAACGATAATGCCGATAAGAAGCAGAAAATTTTTCCGCAAAAAGGCGCTCGTATCAACAACGGCCTGGGTAAGGGCCGGGAGCTGGCCGCCGAGGCTGCTGAACATTTCCTGAAATACGGGTATGACAAAGACGAGCATAACCAGCACAACCACAGCGGCAATGATCAGAATCGTGACGGGGTAAACAAGCGCCCCCTTTACCTTGCCTTTGAGCTTTTCATTCTTTTCGATATATGCTGCCAGACGCTGCAGAATGGTATCCAGTACACCACCCATTTCGCCTGCTGCAACCAGGTTGGCATACAGGTTGTCGAACACCTTGGGATGCTTTTTAAGCGCATCGGCAAAGGTGGCGCCAGCTTCGACATCCGTTTTTATCTGGGACAGTATTTTTTTAAAGGTCTTATTGGGTTCCTGGCTGGCGAGGATTTCGAGCCCCTGGATCAGGGGAAGGCCGGCATCTATCATGGTTGACAGCTGCCGGGTAAAGAGTATGAGGTCTTTTGTTTTTACCGTGGGCTGTAAAAAGGCCAGGCTTTCAAGAATATCCCTGGGCTGGGCTTTAATGCTCACGGTCTGGATATTCTGCTTTCTGAGAATGAGCCGCGCAGCCGTTTCATTGGCTGCGTCAATGGTTCCCTTCTGGACGGCCCCCTGACCAGATTTGCCCTCCCAGATATAGACGGTCATTGTTTGGGTTCCTTTCCTGTAAATTTAGTTATTGTATTATTATATCATTGGAAAGAATTCCACGCATATTCTGTAACACCTAACCCGGACAAGCCGGAACCAACGTTAACCGCAAAGACTAAAAAAGAAACAAAGAAGATTGAATTTGGAACTTGAGGAACTCACAAAGGTAAAAACAAAAATACCCTTATTTCTTGAGCTCCAGATTTTTAATTTTTCTTTCCCTATTTGCAAGAAATTTAGTCTTAAGAAACTAATCATCGCGGACAGTGGTTTTCAATACTTCTTCCAGCGAGGTAACCCCTTCCAGAAGCTTTTGAATGCCGCTGCCACGGAGGGTCTTCATGCCCTGCCGTATTGCCTCGCGCTTAATATCAAGCGCAGATGCCCCCTGAAGAACAAGCTCCTTGATCGGCTCTGTAATGGGCAATACCTCATATAATGCAACCCTTCCCTTGTGCCCGGTATTGTTACAATTATCACACCCCTTGCCCTTATAGAAGGTAACCTTCGCATAATCTTCCGCCTGGCCGCCCAGCTTTGTAAGTGAGTCGGCGGGAAGGGTAACCGGTTCCTTACATTCTCCGCAGATTTTTCGGACCAGGCGCTGTGCCACAATAAGATTGGTGGCAGATGATACCAGAAACGGCTCGATTCCCATATTGAGGAGACGGTTGATGGTGCTGGGTGCATCATTGGTGTGCAGGGTACTTAGCACAAGGTGTCCGGTAAGGGCAGCTTTAATGCCAACTTCAGCGGTTTCAAAATCCCGGATCTCTCCTACCAGTATAATATCAGGATCCTGACGCAAAAACGAGCGGAGTGCAGTAGCAAAGGTCAGACCGATCTCTTCGTGCATCTGTACCTGGTTTATCCCGGCAAGGTTAAATTCGACGGGGTCCTCTGCGGTGGAAATGTTTTCAGTGGTTTTATTAAGCTCGCTCAGTGCAGAATAGAGGGTGGTAGTTTTCCCGCTTCCGGTGGGGCCGGTAACCAGAACCATGCCAAACGGTTTATAGATTGCCTCCCTGAAGTTGTTGAGCTGGTTTTGTTCAAATCCCAATTTGGTCATATCAAGCTGTAAATTTGATTTATCCAGAAGTCTGAGAACCACCTTTTCGCCAAAAAGGGTCGGGAGAACAGAAACTCGAAAATCCATTTCCTCGCCCTTCCCCATTTTCAGCTTGATACGTCCGTCCTGTGGAAGCCGGCGCTCTGCTATATCCATCCGGGACATTATTTTCAGCCGGGATATCATAGCATTTTTCATTTTTAGAGGGGGTTTCATAACCTCATACAGCGTCCCGTCCATACGGAACCGGACTCTGAAAGATTTTTCATAAGGCTCGACATGAATATCACTGGCACGCTTTTTTATGGCATCGGTCAGTATGGCGTTTACCAGCTTGATAACCGGCGCATCCTCGCTGGCTCTCTCGATTTTTGTAATATCAACGTTTTCATCGTCATCAACATATTCAACCCCTTCTGTCTCCATTCCCTCCAGAAAGGTATCAAGCCCCTTTGTCGTTCCATAATACGTATCAAGGGCATTGCGCATGCACGAGTCAGAAGCGATTAGTGGTTCAATGCGATACCCGGTCAGAAATTTAATATCATCCATGGCAAAGATATTTGATGGATCTACCATGGCAATAATCAGGGTAGAATCCCTTTTGGACAGTGGTATCACTTGATACTTTACCGCTACATCTGCAGGTATTGTTTTTATAATCTCTTCAGCTATCTCAAGCTCAGCAAGGTTCACCGAAGGGATGCCATATTGTTCACTTAAAAAGTATACCAGCTCACCCTCTTTTACAAAGCCCAATTTTATAAGGCTTGCCCCCAGCTTTTCACCAGATGCTTTCTGGGCTTCAAGGGCTTTTCCCAATTGTTGCGTGGATATAATATTTTTTTTGACCAGGAGTTCGCCCAGCTTTTCAGGCATAATACGTCCCTACCTGTCAGGTTTGCTGTATCAGGTTTTTTTCAAAAGAATTATAATGTAACATTATCAATAATTTTAAAGGATTTGTAAAGAGTTTTTCATGTTGAATAATCTTGACTTTTTTCCTGTTAGCCTTTAATTTATAATTCTTTTAAAAGGCGTTAGATTGACTGCTACTGGAGTAAAATAATCCATGAGCCATTATCTCGTTACTGGCGGTGCAGGTTTTATTGGTTCAAATATCGTGGAAAAGCTGTTAAAAGAAGGCGAAACAGTGACTGTTCTTGATAACTTTTCCACGGGAAAACATGAAAACCTTCAATTCTCCGCACCAGTTCGTATTATCGAAGGTGACATCAGAGCGTTAGAGGTATGCATAAAAGCATGCCGTAGTGCTGATTACGTGCTTCATCAGGCAGCTCTGGGATCAGTCCCCCGCTCAATAGAGGACCCCCTTACGACCCATGCAGTGAATGCCACCGGCACACTTAATATGCTTATAGCAGCCCAGAGGAACAATGTGCGCAGGTTTGTTTTTGCATCCTCATCATCGGTATACGGTGACCAGTCCCCGGCACATGCCGAAACGGATAACGCCATTAGTGCGAAAGTTGAAACAATGACCCCTCACCCCCGATCACCGTATGCTGTTTCAAAGCTTGCCGGCGAATATTACTGCAAAGTCTTTTCACAGTGCTTCGGGCTGGAAACCATTTCGCTGCGATACTTTAATGTGTTTGGTAAGCGGCAGGATCCATTCTCTCAATATGCTGCAGTGGTTCCCCTGTTTTTTAAGGCGCTGTTGCATGACAAGCCCCCCCGCATTTTTGGTGATGGCAATCAGTCCCGGGATTTTACCTTTATAGCTAATGTTGTTGAAGCAAACAGGTTAGCATGCCGGGCATATCCTGAAGCATCCGGTCGAGTCTTCAACATTGCCTGTGGAGAACAGAGCAGTATTAATAATCTCTTTGAGCGCATCTCTACCATTATTAATAAAAGGATAAAACCTGTCTATGATGAACCCCGCCAGGGGGATGTGCGACACAGTCTGGCAGATATCACGCTGGCCCGGAACGTTTTAGGGTACAACGCAGTTTTTTCTTTTGAGCAGGGATTAGAAGAAACAGCCCGCTGGTATAAGGAATTATAAAAGTCTGGTACCGTATAAACCGATAAATGAAAATAACATATTTTTCAGGCAGTACAGGTAACGAAGCAGGATGAAGAGCGATACAACCATACCCCATGAGCGTGAGTCTATAGCATGAAGCGAAATATCATTATTGGTTTTATTATCAGTGCAGTTTTTATATATCTTGCGGTGCGGGGCATTCCTTTTTCCGAAGTCATGAACAGCTTTCGCTCTGCAAACTATACATACGCCGTTCCCATCCTGCTGATTGTGTTTGCCGTTCTCTATTTGCGATCCTATCGGTGGGGCGTCATAC
>CAIYCZ010000447.1 GCA_903924805.1 uncultured delta proteobacterium
CCTTTCATCATCGGCGACAAAAAATCTCAGAATGACATTAGCATCAATGATTTTTTTGGGCAATTTCATGAGCAACCATTCCTGTGGCCTGGTCTATAGCCTTTTTGATATCAACCTTCTTTTTCCCGGTGCCATACTTCCTGAAGCAGCCGGCAATTTCCCGCACTGACACGTCGGGCTTTTTAAGGACGCCTTCCTTATCCCGGACATCTATCTCAACAAGGTCTTTAACCTTCAGTTTTTCTCGCAGCTTTTTAGGCAGGGTTACCTGGCCTTTGGGTGAAACTTTCAGAACGTACATCATAGGTTATACTCCGATAATAGTTATACTTTTATAATAGTTTAACCATTCACAAATGTCAAGATATTTACATTCTCAGACATTATAACGTTACAGCAATCATGCGTTTTTATTATCCTTCATATGGTTTCTCTGCCGCATAATTTCAAAGAGCATAACCGCGCCTGCTACACCGGCATTGAGCGAGTCAAGCTCGCCCTGCATGGGAATAGAAATAGAGAAATCGCATTTTTTTGCAACAAGCTGCCGCATGCCCCTTGCCTCGCCGCCGATAACCAGCGCCATATCCAGATTAAAGTCAAACTCATAGAGACCTTTTGCAGCCCGTGGAGCAGTACCAGCAATCCACACCCCTTCATTTTTCAGCAGATCAATGGTTGCTGCGATATTGACCACCCGGCACAGGGGGATATGTTCCACCGCTCCGGAAGAAGCCTTTGCCACAGAGCCGGTTATCGCAGCAGAACGGTCCTTGGGAAATATGACCCCGGTTGCCCCGCAGCAGTATGCCGTACGGATAAGAGAACCAAAATTCTGGGGGTCCTGGATGGAATCAAGAATGAGGAATAGTGCTTTTTCGCCCTGCTGTTTCCAGCGGCTGACCAGGGATTCAAAGGGGAAAAGAGCAACCGGCTCGACTTCAGCCGCAACGCCCTGATGCTGTTCTGACCTGCACAACTGGAATAATTCTTGCGGCGCTATGACAGAGGTGGGTATACGTGCTGCACGGGCTAACGCTACAATCTGCTTGAAATCATCTCCACCGCTTTCCCGTGCGGCAAACAGGCGGTGAAATGAACGGGGACGCTTTTTCAGCGCCTCAAGTACCGGGTGAATGCCATAAATGATATTCATAGAAAAAAGAAGACAGCGTACAGAAAACAGATAAAAGACTAAAAATTTTTTTGTTTCTTGGTCTGTTATCTGTTGTCTGTGTTCTGTTGTCTGTGTTCTATCTCTTTTACAATCTCTCTTACTGCCAGCAGCGGGTCAGGCGCCTTTATAACCGGCCGGCCGATAACAATGTAGTCTGCACCTTTCTGCAGTGCCTCGCCGGGAGTAAGAACCCGCTTCTGATCGTCTGCTTTAGCTGTTCCGGGCCTGACACCCGGAGTCACTACCAGGAAATCCGCACCACATGCCTTTTTTATAGTCTCTATCTCCCGGGGTGACGCTACCACGCCATCTACGCCCGCGCTCCGGGAGAGTCGTGCCAGGCGGAGCACCTGCTCATCAACGCTTGCATTAACCCCTGTTGCTGATAAATCTTCTCCGCTCAGGCTTGTTAACACCGTTACCGCAAGGACCATCGGCCTTCGCATGTCAGCGGCCTGTGCTTTCTTGTGTACCGCATCAACCGTCTGCTTCATCATCTCAAATCCGCCCAGGGCATGGACGTTAAACATGAACACGCCATGCCTCACCACCTCTTCTGCGGCGAGTGCCACGGTGTTTGGAATATCGTGAAATTTCAGGTCCAGAAATACATTGCCGCCCTGCTCGTGGATCATGGTGAGTACCTGAGGGCCATACCGGGTGAAGAGCTGTTTGCCTACCTTAAAGAGACCCACGTCATGCTTAAGAAGCGCCACGAGTTCCCGGGCCCTCTCTATGGAGTCTACATCAAGCGCAATGATAATTTTATTCTGCGGTCTGGCTGTCATTGGCCACTATTGAGGTAATAATCGGGTGATTCCTTGTGCAGCGCTCAGCACGGATAATTGCGGTCAAGTCAGAAACGGCATCAGCAAATTTATCATTTATCACAACATACTGGTACCAGGACATGGCTTCAATCTCTTGCTGGGCCCGTTTCAGCCGCTTGCTGATGCTTGACGGATCATCGGTGCCCCGCTCCGTAAGCCGCTTTTTCAGCTCTGCAAGGGATGGGGGGAGTATCAGGATGGTGACACTGTCAGGGTACGCGCTGACCAGCTGCCGTGCTCCCCGCTCATCAATATCAAAGATAATATCGCATCCGCTGTCAAGCACCCGCTGGATGGTTTCAGTTGAGGTACCGTAGCAGTTCCCGTATATTTCTGTCCACTCCGCCATGGTATGCTCGGCAAGATATCTCCTGAATTCTTCCCGGGAGACAAAGTAGTACTCCACGCCATTTTTCTCACCGGGCCGCGGCGGCCGGGTGGTATGGGAGATGGAAAAACACAGCTCCGGGACGGTTCGTGCGACCTCGCTGCACAGGGAGGTTTTCCCTGTTCCCGAAGGAGCAGAAACAATGAAGAGGATAGTGTGTCGCTGTGCAGGTACGGTATTCTCCGTGTTCATTGTTTAAGAGTTTCCAAATACGCTATTGAGGAGTCTAAAGCTCATGCATTCCCCCCTGCCTGCAAAATAGTTATAGAATGTTTTGCACCTGCTCCCGTATTTTTTCCAGTTCGTTTTTAATTAACACGACATTCAGTGAAATCGCTGCATCGCTTGCTTTTGACCCGACCGTATTCACTTCACGGTTAATTTCCTGGAGCAGAAAATCAAGCTTCCTCCCGGCCGGCTCTGAAGTATCAAGCCACTCGTCAAACTGCTTTAAATGGCTTTTTGCCCGGAGCAGCTCTTCGCTAATATCACTTTTATCAGCCATGAGCGCTATCTCCTGGATCATCCGCGACTCGTCAACAGCAACCCCCTCGCACAATTTTTTAACCCGGTCCCGCACTGTCTGCTGGCGCTCTGCGAGCGATCGGGGAAACAGCGACTCAACGGTATTGAGCACCTGTTTTATGGTGCCAAGCCGCGAGCGCAGATCGTTCACTGTTTCACGCCCCTCCGTTTCCTGCATGTGCTGGAGCGCTTCCACTGCCTGCACACAGGAAGCCCGCAGGGTTTCCCAGTCATTCTGGCTCTCATGGTTTTCTTTTTCCGGCGAGACAATATCCTTGAAGGCAAGTATGTTTGAAAGGCTGATGTCATCTGCAAGCGCAAGCTCTTTTTTTAACGTGCCCAGCAATCCGTACAGTGTTTTAGCAAGCGGGAGATTGATCGTAAGGTTGGAGGTGTCGTCCAGCGAATTTTCAAACTGCACCGTAACATCTATCTTTCCCCTCGGTGCATGGCTGCTGATAAGCTTTTTCAGGTCCGCTTCAAACAATGAAAACCGCCGGGGAAGCTTGAGTGTGATATCACAAAAACGGTGATTAACTGATTTTATTTCTGTGTTAATCTTTTTGCCTTCAAGCATCGCCTCGCCCCGCCCATAACCGGTCATGCTTTTTACCATTGTTTACCTCAGTGTGTCCCTCTCTCTGTTATGGCTTCCTGCAATCACCATCTGCGCTGTCCGGCGGAGATGGTGATTGAGCCGTATGCGGTGAAGTGCTGCGCAGCTGCTTGAGATAGCCGTCCCGTATGGTATTGAGGAGCTGTATCATTTCCGCAGACCCGTAATCAGGAAATGTCCATTCCAGCGCCCGAAAGGTCTGGGCGCGGAAGATGAGCGTCAGGTCTGCATAAACGCCATCCCGCAGATACGGCCGGTGGGCAAATCCCTTGCAGGTTGCAAGTATTACATGAGACAGTGCAACATAGCCGGGGTCAATATTTATCCTGCGCCTTCCGCAGTCATCCGCAAAGGTATCTTCAATGCTGTTGGTTGCACGCTTTATTGACGGCAGAAGATCCGGTGAAATCAGCTCTTGAAAACTGACCAGGTGACGGATGAGGCCGGCGCCCATCTCCGGTTCATAGTACCGGGTATACTGAAAGGGAAGCGGCTCACTGGTGAAATCAACCGCACCAAACCGCTCAACAAGGCCCCCGCAGACCGGTTCAACAAGCGCACGTTCAGCAGTTAAAAGACTCACTATAAGTTTTACCGGCTGCGGAAGGAACGGCTTGCTCACAGAGCTGAAAACCTGTTGTTACGAATGTCTCTTTTTAACGAATCAAGGTCTACCGTTGAGGTTCCACGGTGGCTGACGACAATTCCTGCCGCAATGTTGGCTATCCGTGCGGCTTCTTCCCAGGTGGCTCCGGCGGTTTTTGCCAGAAGAAGTGAGCTCATAACCGTATCCCCTGCCCCGGTAACATCATACACCTCAACCGCTGCAGTTTCTATGTGGACGGGATGGGCCTTTTTATCAACCAGGGTCATCCCGTGCTCACCCCTTTTGAGCAGGACATATTCGCATTCAAGCGTCTTCAGAATGTAGCGTGCCGCAGCGAGAACATCCTCATGGGTATCAATCTCATGACGGGCAAATGCCCGTGCCTCTTTTATGTTGGGAACGACGATGGTCACTTTTTTAAAATATTTGAAGTTACTGAACTTGGGGTCAACTGCCACCAGAAGATGCCTTTTTACGGCATGGGAAATAATTTCCCTGAGCAATGGTTCGGTGATGAGGCCCTTTTCATAATCAGAGATGATAATGGCATCTATGGTGTCAAGCTTTCCTTTTATATACTCAATGATCTTCTGCCGGCTTGAGCGTGAAATCGGCGAACGGTCTTCCCGGTCCAGGCGGATGACCTGCTGATTGTGTGCGATGATCCTGGTTTTAACGATGGTCGGCCTGCCGGGCTCAATGATAATACCCCCTGTTTCAGCACCCCGGGCATGAAGCCCTTCCCTTATGCGTGTGCCGTTTGCATCGTCTCCCACAATGCCGCACAGAAAGACATCTTTCCCTCCCAGAGAAATGAGGTTATTAAACACATTGGCTGCACCACCCAGTCGCCTATCTGCCTCTTTATTAAACAGATTGACCACCGGTATCGGCGCTTCCGGCGATATACGATCAATAGAGCCTTCAACATATTCATCAAGCATTATATCGCCGATAACCAGTATCCTGCCCCTGGGGAATTTATTCAGAATTGATAGAGCTCTTTTTTTATTCATCATCCAGTTCCGGGACGGATTCTTTTCTGAGCTGCTGTTTCTCTCATCCTCGCTGCCGGGAGTGCGGTGCCCTCAGTCATAGGTTACCATGGAAAACACGCTATATTTATCGAGGAGTTTTTCTCCCCGCAGGCCGGCAAGATGAATAATAAAAGCACATTCCACAATGTCCCCGCCGGCTTTCTCCACCAGCTCGCAGGCAGCCTTCATGGTACCACCGGTTGCAAGCAGATCATCCACCAGCAGCACCCGGGAGCCTTTTTTAATTGCGTCTGTGTGCATTTCAACGCGGTCTGTTCCATACTCAAGGCTGTATTCAATAGAGAGCTTTTCTGCCGGCAGCTTTCCCGGTTTGCGGATGGGAATAAATCCCCGGTTAAGCCGGTGTGCGATAGCCCCGCCGATTATGAAGCCTCTTGATTCAATGCCGGCAACCGTGTCAAGCGCCCTCTCCTTATACCTCTTGACAAATTCATTTATGACGTAGGTAAAGCTTTCTGCATCTTTAAGCAGCGTGGTGATATCTCTGAAGAGAATGCCCTGTTTGGGGAAATCCGGAATGTTTCTTATTTTATCTTTTAAATTCACCCGATACTCCTTTCACTGCACGGTGGTTTTATGACTGATACAAACAGTACCCCGAGAATCTGTTAGAGGATGGAACAGGTAACGGCTTCTCTGCACGGGCAGTCGTTGTCAGGAATTTGCGGAATGGCTGCAAACAGAAGCTTGGTCACATTTTGAATATTTTTCCCCATGGTTTTTTGAATCATTTCCCAGGTAACCGGCGCTTCGCTTTCATGCCAGCAGTCGTAATCAGTGCTCATGGCAATCGTGGCATAGCAGATCCCCGCCTCCCGGGCCAGCACTACTT
Organism: uncultured delta proteobacterium; assembly: GCA_903924805.1. Taxonomy (GTDB): domain Bacteria; phylum Desulfobacterota; class WTBG01; order CAIYCZ01; family CAIYCZ01; genus CAIYCZ01. The sequence goes on from CAIYCZ010000447.1 coordinate 6,034, forward strand.
CAGGAACCGTACTCATATTGATAATATCAGCCCCCCACTGCCTGAACATCCGGCTTTCCGCCCTGGTTGAAAACCGGGGACCCTCAATGGTAATAATAGTTCCCCGTTTGTGGTGCTTGAGGGAGAGCTGTTCGGAGAGTCTGCCCAGCAGCAAGCGAAGCTTTTCACAAAACGGTTCTGCCATCGGTATGTGACAGACCTGCTGCCCTTCAAAAAACGTTGATTTTCTCTGCGTGGTGCGGTCGATAAACTGATCGGGAAATACCAGGTCTCCCGGCGCAATCTCTTCACGCAGCGACCCCACGGCCGTAATCGCCAGTATATGGGTAACGCCAAGTTCCCTGAGCGCCCAGATGTTTGCACGAAAATTGACCAGTGTCGGATAAATATTGTGGGAGGGGCCATGCCGGGGAATAATGGCAACATCTCTACCTTCATAGGTGCCCCGTGTTACCAGGTCTGAGGGGGCACCAAAGGGCGTGTGAACCTTTTTTTTCACTATATTTTTCAGGATATCGGGGCTGTCAAAACCGGTCCCTCCAATTATACCGACTTTTATCATTCATTACCTCCGGACGATGGCGTAGTAGCTATCACCCGTTGAAAACACGGATTGTCTTTATTGAAAAATCAGTGCAACACTCTCTTTCCTCCCTGATTCAGATACTTAACCAGGGTAACCTTATTGCCCTTTTCATTGAATACCAGCTCATCCATAAGGTACTTTACGATAAACAGTCCGCGCTTGGTGGGAGGAACATGCTGTTCCTCTGCAAGCCCCTGCAATACTTTTTTATGATTGAACCCCTTCCCCTCATCCTCTATGCTCACGGTACATTTTTCAGGGTCAAATGCGAGTTTAACAGAGATCTTTTTTATTTCGTCAAGATCATTGCCGTGAATCAGGGCATTACATAACAGCTCATCAACACAAACCGATATATTGCTTAACAGATCATCATCCTCAATCCCTCTCCATTGACATTCTCTCACAATATAAAGGGTTGCGGCAGGGAGAAGGTGGGGGGTGCTGGGGATGTTTATTTCAGTATAGTTGACGATCCCCTCTAAAATCCTGTGTGTTCCCAGTGAAAATTCTCTGATACGCAGGCCCTTTTTAATTATTGTTTCAAGCTCCCGCATGGTAAAGGGCTTGCAAACAAAATTGTAAGCCCCCCGGGAGAGTGCTTCAATAACATTTTTTGCTTCACCATGGCCGGAAATAACAGCGATCGGGATTTTAGGGTTAAGGAGCCTGCTTTTCCGTATCAGCTCCAATCCATCCATCTCCGGCATCATCAGGTCTGTTATGATTAAATCAACTTTCTGGCTCCTGATTTTCTCCATTGCCTCTAATCCATTTGAAGCAGTTAGAGGGGTCAATTGCAGCTTTTTTATCATTTCTTCAACGGTTGTCAGCACTTCACGGTCATCATCAACAATTAATACGGTAATATCTTTCATATACTGTCCCTCCCTTAAAAAGGACCTGGATTTAATTGCATAGCACAAAACATAGTGCAACAAATAAAGCTTCTTAGTCAAGTAAATGTTTGTATTTTTATTCTATTTTCAAAACGGGCTTTGTTCAACAGCCTTTGACAGGGTAACTGAATATAATCACCGTGTCTGAAATGAATTGACAATAAATGAAATTTTCTTTATATAGTATCTGATTTACCAATACTGCGACTCAGTTCCCCAGTAGCTCAGTCGGTAGAGCAGGTGGCTGTTAACCACCGGGTCCGTGGTTCGAGTCCGCGCTGGGGAGCCAGACATCAAAGGGGCCTCATCGGAGAGATCAGGCCCTTTATTTTATATTAGTCTCGTGCTGATTCTGTGCTTAGTTATCTCTGTTTTTAATAAAATCCTCATACCATCAGTATGAATAAGTAAAGATTCCTGCTTACGGTAACCAGTCATTGGAGTGAACGTATGGAACTAATAATCCAGTTTATCGATATGCTCCTGCATCTTGACAAATACATCAACGTGCTTATTCAAAATTACGGCACCTGGACCTATTTAATCTTTTTTATCATTATCTTCTGTGAGACCGGGCTGGTAGTAACACCGGTCCTTCCCGGTGATTCCCTGCTCTTTGTTGCCGGAACCTTCGCAGCTACCGGATCGCTTAAAATGGAATGGCTTGTTGTGCTGCTCAGCCTTGCGGCTATTTTAGGGGATACCATAAATTACTGGATCGGAAACTTCATTGGCCCGCGGGTTTTTCAGATGGAGAACAGCCGGGTATTCAAAAAGGAATATCTGGACCGCACCCATGAATTTTATGAAAAATACGGCCCCATTACTATTGTTATTGGACGGTTTGTCCCGATCATCCGCACCTTTGCTCCGTTTTTAGCTGGTGTTGGCAGCATGACCTACGGGCGCTTTCTTACCTATAATGTGGTGGGCGGTATCTTATGGATTGCCTCATTTATTCTGGGCGGCTACTTCTTCGGCAACCTCCCCATCGTTAAGAATAATTTTTCCCTGGTAATTTTTGCAATCATCATAATCTCTATGCTGCCCACAGTAATCGAATACTTCCGCCAGCGCTCACGAGCCTCATAGTTTAAAAACACTTAATTTTTCTGACACCTTCATTCCGTGCAGCCGTCGCCTGACCGCAGGCAGTGCCGCTCAGGTTTCGCAGGGGAGAATAGTATGTACTTCCTTGACCGGTTAACGTACATTGCAGATAAAATTAATTGAGGGGCAGCCTATGAGTGATGCAGAAAAAATCTGGTAACCTGCTGCGGACTGTATTGCGGCGATTGCTACGCGCATACCGGAGAACTGGCAGAACTGGCTCAGGCACTGCGGGATATGCTGCACAAGCATAATTTTGAAAAAGTTGCAGAAGTAATCCCGTTTGAGGAGTTTAAATATTATAAGGGGTGCGCTGCGTTTTTAAGGACACTGGTTGCCCTGCGCTGTCAGCAAACCTGTCGCAGCGGCGGCGGCAACCCGCTGTGTGAGATACGAAAAAGGGCGTGCAGCGTGCTGGGAATGCGAACAGATGGAGGGATGCTCAAAACTGAAACTTCTTGAACCGGTCCACAGGGATGCCAACA
>CAIYCZ010000448.1 GCA_903924805.1 uncultured delta proteobacterium
ATCAAGTCGAAACACCCGGGCTCCTCGTCCATTGCAGCCACTGGATCCTGTGCCACCAATAAAAAGTGTTTGTGTTCCTGTAACACTGCTCTTGCCGAATGTTGTAGCACTTGAGCTCACGGGGGTTCCGTTCCTGCTTTCCATTCCAGCAATCAAGCAGAATCCGGTTGGTGTAGTTGGCGGGTAACCCGGAGTATATCCGTGGAACAGGCCGAAACTATAGAGGGATGATGGTGTCCAGTTAATGCCGTTGTCTGTTTTCCAGATGCGCGTCCCGCTTTCATAATTAAGGCCAATTGAGAGATACAGCTCATCATTTAATATTTCTAAATCAACAACAGACTTGTTCCACATTTCGCCAAAGCCTGATGCAGCTATGCCGCATTCTATTATATAATTATCATTTACTGCTATCGCTGGAACGATATGAGAGGGTCTTCCCATATCTCCCGGTACCAGGTATTCTGAGCATATAGTATATTCCGTCGCACTTCCCGCTGCTTCGTTTTGCTGGACGGTCAATGTGTTGCTCGTATTTGAAACAATATTAAACACTCTGACGCTTGGGGTTCCGGGTTCAGTGTTCCAAGTCCCGTCATAAGAACCAAAAACCCTTACTATGCAGCCGGCCAATTCATTCGGAGTCCAGTTTTGGGAAGCATCGGTAATCTGAGCGGTTGTTGCACCACTAGTCCTGTTGTCACATCCAGCGATGGCGCTGATTGTCCCCGAGACATCAGGAGAGCTTGCTGTTGCAACAGGCTCCCACGTTGAACCGTTAAAACGCCACAATTCAAACCCCAGTGAGCCAAACAGTGTACCGCCCTGGTATCCTGTTGATTGGGCAACGTAGAGATACCCTTTGTACTCTATCATATCTGCCCAGATGTTCTGTTTTAAATTATATTTTATGCGGATGTCATAACTTGGACCAAACTCATCCGGATCATAGGGTGCGTAGTATCCATAATAATTATTGTCATCAGTAAATCCTGGAACCGTAATGCGTTCCCATGATGTCCCTGAAGTCCGCCACAACTCAAAACCTGTTGTATCGTTTCTCGTCAAGGCATAGAGGCTTCCATTAAAAGGATGGAGGGCGACAATGCCAACATTTCCTGAGTCTCCAAAACCAGGATTTGTCACCCGCTCCCATGTGCTGCCGTCATCGGCTGTTATCGTTTGAAGAGCGGCCGGAATATTTGCCGATATGACAGTGCCGCAGAGATAAACAGTAAACAAAAAAATCATCAAGACAAGTTTTGTGAATGATTTGAATATGCTTATTAGTTTCATGTCATAACCCTCCTTGAATGATGTTATCTTTTTTATATTATTCTTTTTGTATATTATCACATATAGGGGAATTGCAAGAGATTTTATTCCATATAAATTTATGTAACAATGCTATATTTATTGTTATTTAATTTCCTGATTTAAAAAATTAAATTTTTTTGGGACAGGTTCTATATAGCAGAAAAGGCAGAGGTCATAGAGCCCCTCTGCCTTTTCATTTTTTAGTTAATCATCTATGATTAGATAATTAACATTACTTTGTGAAACTCAATATAAACCACGGCTCCGCACTTACCGGACCATGGAACTTGCTATTACCGGATAGATCAACGTCCTCAAGCTTGTAATAATACGTCTTTCCTTTTTCTACCCCTTTATCAACAAAAACATATTCAGCTCCTTGATTTGGAGAACCAGTTGCAGCAATGAGTGAATCGTTAATCTTTACATATTGTCCACCTTCAGTCTCTGCGCGATAAACATTAAACCCGGCGTTATCCATTTCTGATTCGGTGACCCATCTGAGAATTATGCGCCCCCATCCCCGGTTTGCTGTAAAGCTGCTCAGGTCGATAAGCGTTGGTGTTGCCGTAGTAGTAGTTGATGTCACAGCAGTAGTAGTCGTGGTTGGTGTCACAGTAGTAGTCGTCGTGGTTGGTGTCACAGTAGTAGTCGTCGTGGTTGGTGGTGGTATCGTATTCTCAAAAACAAAAACGGAACCTGATGTATACGGGTATGGTTTTGCAACGCTGGTGTCAAAAATAGCCGCGACAATGTCAAGGTCACCATCGTTGTCAATATCAACAATTTGGGCATCTCCGGGCATACACTGAAGATCTGTATACAGCGAGGCTCTTTTAAATGTAAGGTTACCGGATACCGGAGTGCCGGCCTCATAGTAGTAGAGCCTTCCTTTGCCATCACCCGGCACTACCAGATCAGTTCTACCGTCTCGGTTTACATCAACTGCCCGTACCATACCCGGAGATCCCTGGTCATAAAAGTCCCCGCGCCGGTCGACGGCATATACATCCGCAATAACTGCCGGATCATTGTATGGCTTGTTCCCATTTGGCGTGTCCCAATTGTTATCAGGATCAAAATAAACAAAGTTTGGATCACCGGTCTCAATGGTGATTGGAACCCAATCAGCTGTAACCTTCGGGTTTCCGGTATTCCCGTCCAAGCCGGGTATCTCGAGATAGAAAATACCGGACGGCCAAATTCTGGACACCGAAGTTTGGTACCAACTATCATCGTTTTGATGATTATGGCTGCTAACCACCAGTTCCTCAACGCCGTCATTGTCAATGTCTGAGACGACAACCTCCATTCCTTTGCCAATGGGGTTTGAAGAGGTATACCAGTTGTCTATCGTATGCCGGTTCCACACAAGGCCGGGATTTGCTGCAATTGCTTGCTGCCCTGGATTTTCAAACCAGACAAGAGAATCCCCCAGCGGGTCAGTGCCACCAGGTCCACCCCGCACCTCACAGCTGAACATTCCTGTTGTAATTGCAAACTGGGTCGCGACGATGTCAAGATCACCATCCTGATCTACATCAAACATTGCAAACAGGGAGCCACCGCCGGTTCCGACTTGATAAGGAGTATACGTTCCGTTACCGTTATTTTTTAACCACCCGACCCAGCCCGAAAATTTCATAGTGATAATATCCTCATAACCGTCACCATCAAGGTCAAGAAAGTACGCCCGGTGGTAGCTCCGGTTTGCACTCCCACCCGTAGTGGTATCTTCATAAATTGTCTTTTTTGTCCAATTGGCAGTGTTCGTAATTGTTCCTCCGGCGTTTTTAAGATAAAAAATACCACCAGGACCACTATTGCCAATAAAATGATCCATTACGACTATATCCAAATTACCGTCGTTATCTATATCTTTAATTATGGTTTCATTGGGGAAAGAGAAGGTGTTGTTCAAAATGGTTTTTGTCCAGGAATCCTTATTAATCCCATTCCAGGTAAAAAGCCCCACTTCACCATTACTGGTTGCAGTATTCGAATCAGGGCCGACACCGGATGTAGCTACAATTTCATTGATACCGTCTTTGTTAATATCACCAATGGTCAGGTATGAAACGCCGATAAAACCAGTTACATCCGGCAAGACGGGCAGATCCGTCGTAATACCGGTTACGGTATGTCTGGTAAACTGGTCTGCAATATCCTGGTCCTCGGTGACCACAACTGCGGCTGAGACTGGTATGCTGTATCCTACCAATATACATGCCATCAGAGATAACATGCAGAAATAAGATACTCTCATTTTACCTTTTGCCTGTAGCTTTTTCATGGTTACCCTCCTGTGATAGATGATTTTGATTTTGAATGGAATGAACTTTTATCATGGTTGCAACTTAAAAGCAAGTTTTATTTTCGATTACCTGTCTATTTTGCGATTTAATTTAGTTTTAAAATAGACATGTTGATTGCTTTTATACAATAATATTTAGTAATATTATGCAATTTTTTCTTAATTTTTTACCCTGTCTTTCAGTCAATCAAATTGGATTATCCCGTTGACCTTTATATGAAAAACAGGTATATGCTCAGAAAAATAAAGTGATTAATGCTGTAATTTGCAAGAAACACCCATCATGAAAAAGGACATTATTGTTGCTCTGGCAGCCTATATAACGCTCTTTGTCATTTCATTCTACATGAGTATTATCTTGGGACTGGGCAAAGCTGAGAGCCATCATGACCCATTTTCCCTCTGGATGTATGGAAGAAGGCTCATTATGATCATCTGCGCCATTTTAATCCCGCTACTTACCAGAAAAGAAACCCTTGCACACATTGGCTGGAAAACATCCATCAGGTGGGTACTTATTGCCACAGGGGTGGGAATAGTAATGGGTTTCAATAATAAGGGTGGTTTTGATCCCACTAAGCCAATAGCCATCGTGCTTGCCCTGTTTCATGCTTTTGCTACAGAGCTTTTTTTCCGCAGATACCTTTTTAAGACATTTTCAGTTTCATTTCAAAACGCCTGGACACCTCTTCTTTTATCCTCATTTCTCTATGGCTGTTTCTATCTCACCGTATGGACGACATGGGCACAGCCACTGGGGGGAAAGATTGCTTTTGTCATTCTTTTTACACTATTGGGAAGCATATTTGCGTATGGCTATAAAAAATCAGGGAGCTTTCTTGTGCCCTGGATGATGCACTTTTTCGCGGTTTTAAAATACAGAGCATTTTAATCTCATCAGCCATGAAACGATCCCCTAAGGTACTGACAAGAATTCTTACAGGCATTGCTATTATCTATCTGATCCTGATTGTTATCGCCTACCTTCCGCAACAAACCACTCCCGTACAGAAGCTCTCCGGGAAAGATGACCGGTTTGTAACAGTCAATGGCCATACAATCCATTTCACCAGGCACGGCCAGGGAAAGCCGCTCATTCTGGTTCACGGTTTTGCCGGCTCAACATACACCTGGAGAAAACTTATCCCGCTGCTCGCGGATACGTATACCGTGTATGCGCTCGACCTTCTGGGGTTTGGCCTGTCTGACAAGCCATCCGATGGCCAATACGATCTGCAATCCCAGGGGAGCCTTGTCATCAATTTCATGAACGTGCTGAACATTCCTTCTGCAACACTTGCCGGCCACTCCATGGGCGGGGTTGTCATAGGCTATGCTGCGCTTATGGCTCCCGCACGGGTTGACTCCCTCATCTTCATCAGCGCCGGGTTTTATGGACAGGGAGCCCCTTCATTCTTGAAATACCTTTTTTTCCCTCTTGACCGGATCATGGCACGGCAGTTCTATACTAAATCTGTCAGAGCAAAAAGCCTTGCCAATTCATTTTACAATAAATCACTGGTAACTGATGAACTGATCGACGCATACCTGCTTCCCACCAGAACCCCCAATGCAATAAACGCCCTTGCAACAATGATGCGTTCTGTCGGCACCAGAACATATGATGACATTGCAGATAAAATAACCCGCCCGTCATTAATTATCTGGGGAGATAACGATGCTACAAATTTGACCCGGTATGCCGAGCGGTTGAAAAGCGACATTAAAGGATCGCAGCTTGTGTATATAAGGGAATGCGGTCATTACGTGCAGGAAGAAAATCCGCATGACCTGGCAGGAGCAATAAAGGATTTTCGCAAGTAATACATTCTGTTCACCGCTTGGCATCGTCAACTTTATTTCCTTATTGCAAACAATTTCCTTTTCGCCTGCCGCGCGAATTATTTTTATCTTGACATAACGCCATTCGTCGTTTAATACGTAGGTTATCGGATGTAGTTTAAGAGGATATATCCAGATCGATTATTTAAAAATCATCATCCACTTAACAAAGGAGAGAGAGTCATGACCATTTTAATCGGTATCATCGTGTTTATCGGCATTATCATCGCCTTCTTTTACGGCCTGTTCAAATATAAAAACCGGCCGCTGAAGCCGGACTATTATGCGTACTTTAAAACACAGGATACGGTGCCCGTGGGGAAAGTGGGCATTTTTGCCACTGCTCTGATAATGCCTGAAAACCACAGCCATGCATTCTTTCACAATATTGTTCAAAAAATATTTAAAGTTATAGTTCCCTGGCCATTTAGAATCCTGGCCCTGAAAGACAATGGTGTGGCGCTCCTTGACCCCCACCATGTGCATGCCCGGGAAAAATTTGTTCCCACCCGTCTGGAAGATGCCTTCGGCAATGATAGAGACCTGGATGGCACTCCCTATATTGAACGTTACAAACAGGGTCAGGTTGTCTGGATGCCGCCCTCATCTCGCATATATCTCGACCACGGCTACTTCCTTTATAAAGGTCGCAAGTGCGGTGAGCCATCCCTTGCCGGTAAGGTTGCTAACAAGTCGCGCATCTACTATTACGGCCACGGTACCCTGCAGAAAAAGCTGCCCCACTGGGTTGAGAGTTTCAAAATAATTAATGGTGCTTTTGAGCGTATCCAGCAGAAATACAAAGGCGTTGCATGCCGTTCAGAAACAAACATGTTTCTCTTTGAAATGAAGCAAAAGCTTCACGAACTGCTCGATGCGGGCTGTGATACCATAATCATTACATCTCCTATGGCGATCTATTCTCACTTTGAGGAGTTTAACTCCGGGTTCCGGCACTGCTTCGAGTTTATCGAGGAATGGGAACATCACCATCCTGGTAAAAAAATAAAAGCCATAATTGCTCCACAAATGGGAAATTACCAGCCCCTGCGCCAGGCGTTCCTTGAGATGCTTAAGGCCCGGCTGGATACGATTCCTGAGGGTTCAAGTGTTTTTGTTGCCGTAACCGTGCACGGCATGCCCTGGGATAATTTTCTCTGGGAAGCGTGGCTTGAGCTCGCACCTCCATACCGCGATAAACTGTTTGAAGAGGTAAAACAGCTTATATCGAAATACAAATTCAGCCGCACCAATGTGGTCATCTGCCAGGATGAATTTGCAGACCCTATATGGGATCCTAAACAAAAATACCTCTCCACCAACCGCGCTTACTGGAATGCGATCAATGAGGGCTATGATTATGCTATTGGTCTGCCCATCGAATTCTTTGCCGAAAACTCTGACTCCTTAATGCACCATGCCATGAAGTGCTTTGAGAACTTTGAACAATATCATATTGACGATCCTATTGATTATCCGGACTGGGCTGTGCCCTATACCAGGCAACTGGTACAGGGGAAAACGCACGTCATTTACAACGGGGTGCCGGTAGGAAAATATCAGAAGTATGTGATTGATGCGTTTTATGAATCTCTTGATTCACTATTATCAAAACAGAAGAGAGCGTAGCTAATGCTTTTGGCAGGTTGTTGAAAAAGTGGTAAATAATATATTGAGGGTGTGGGGGAACTAAAGCAGACCCGTGCTTCAGTTAATCAAGCACGGGTCTATTATTAATTATGTACCTCTTACAATATCGGTCGCAGATGCTTCCTTCCAGTACTTTTGAATTTTTGCGGCTGTCTCCGGTCGCTCTCCTGTAATCTGATCGATATGACTCATTCATGCAAACAATGTAATCACTTAGATTAAATCTGACAATATCTGTGATGACTTCTTTTTTAAAACCCTCCCTGACATCTTCAGCGACTGATAGCAGCAAACATGAATTTTTCTGAAAATAGCGTACCCCAGTAGGTGCAAAAACGGCAGGGCCATTGCTGACCCTGCTTATTTAATAAAGCCTTTCATATCAAAGAAGACAATTACACACATCGCTTAATCCCGTAATGTGTAATTTTGACAACCGAGCACGGACACAAGATGTTGCGATCAACAACATTCGATTCCTCCTCCGCATATAGATCTGCCGGCAATATGAGCCCGCGCCTGTTTACACATTCGGGAATCCCATCCGTGCTGCAGGTTTTATGAGCTGCAGGACCTGCTCCGGCCGGAACCTGGCAATCTTCTGCGCAAGCTGCGGACGCTCTTGTTTTACACGCTCAAGGTGAGGTTGCAGGCCTGTCATGAGCCTGCTGTAAAGCTTGAACGGATTAATCGTCCAGGGGAGTTTTTGGGTAACAATATTGTGAAGGTAGTTATACTCATCTTCAGTAAACATCCGGTTAAAAAGCGGATAGCAGAGGAAATCGCGGTAATCGTGGGTTGCAAGCCAGTTCTGCTTCCACCAGTTGATGTAGCTCATGACGCCGTCCCTGTTGGGCATGCCCCGATGAAGCGCCTCAGATACGGCATGTGCGGCCTTATGGCCTGAAAGCAGAGCACCCGAGTTTTCCGCTTCGGAAAACCAGCAGCTGTCGCCGACAAAAACAACATTGTCCTTAAACGGCTCTCGTGCCGGACTCCAGTTGTTGACAACGCTTGCACGGGTGTGGGTTATCTCAAGCCGCGGGAACCAGCTTTTAAAGTTGCTTCGTTTTGTGAGAAACTCAAACTGCGCGTCACCGCTCACAAAAAACCAGTACTCGTCATCACGGTACACACTGGGCAGAAAGCAGAACGGAACAGGTCCCAGACCGCCTGCATCATAGCTTATGCCCAGGAATATTGCCTCGGAGCGTTCGAACTCGACACCCGTGACATAATGGCTGATGGCTTTTCTGGTGTTAATAAAAAGCCGCTCTTTGTTCAGGCCTGTTATCTTTGCAAGCCGTGAATTGATACCATCCGCTGCTATACAGAAGGTGCCGACTAAACGCTCGCCGTCGCTTGTCATGATTTCCACCCCGGCAGCAGTCTTTCGCACATCTATGACATTGCGCTCAAGATAATAGGTAACCCCGGCCTTCTGCCCTTCCTCATATAAACCGTTCAGCAGCGCCCCCTTGTCAAAAACAACCGCTGGAGTACCGTTGCCAGAAGCATTCAGCTCGTAATCTCCTATCTCAATGCGATCAGTGGCATTGGGGGAAATGAAGTGGCAGGCATAAAACTCGCGGTAGTTGCCGCTGTAGTTGACGGTAAAGTTGTTGACCGGGAATACCCATTTTTCCCTTTCCTTTGAAAAATACATGTGTTCCTCGTAGAACGAGTCCATGTTCATCAGAAACATCTGCGCGCATGAGCGCTGAATCTTGGCAGGATGCGTTTTGCGCTCAAGAAGCGCCACCTTCAAACCGTTTTCCGCTGCTGTCTTTGCTGCCACAAGACCGGAAGTTCCACCACCGACGACGATCACATCAAATTTATTTGCCATACAGAACCCCTGTGTGTTTGTTTATAGGAACCTGCTTTTAAAATAAAATAGTATAGGCTAGTGACTATTGTGTGTCAATAAAAAATCCCTCGAAAAATATAGGCAGGGGTTGTTCGGACAGCAATCAACAGCATGTGGTGAGTATTAAAGGGAAATAACTGCAGATTCAAATCCTACATTCAACGATTAAGTGCAACACATTCATTAGCCATAGCTTCAAGTGGCGTGAGGTATTTTAAGCATTTTCTTGGTCTGTTGTTAAGAGAATTTTCAACAGTTGCAATTTCTGATGCTGTCACATCGGCAAAATTAGTTTTCTTGGGGAAGAT
>CAIYCZ010000449.1 GCA_903924805.1 uncultured delta proteobacterium
TCGACCTTTTCATCGTAGCGGCCGCACAGAACAAAGGTCACATCAGCATGTCTCCGCGCCAGCGAGGGAATCTGCCAAGTGCCTTTTTTTATGTTGGTGCTCCAGGCGGCATTGCAGACCTTTATGGATCCCGTAAACGCAACGGTTTCGCCCTGCGGATTAAACATCTCTATATCCACCGGATTATAGATTACCGGACCGTCATGTTTTATGACGGGAAACTTTTTCCGGGTGCTGTCCCTGCCGTAGTTACTCTGAAAGATGGTGGCATCTGCAAGCATATTAACGCGGGCCTGCCTACTGTCTGAATTATCATAGCGGCCGTAATCGCGGGCAGACCCGTCAACCCGGTGGATAACCCGGACAGCCGTGTGCTGCTGCTTCACTGCAGAAATAGTCTCATAGGGAACCTGCCAGCTATTTACAAAGAGGGTGTCAAATGCATCCTGTATATCCTCCGTCCAGGCAGTATTGGTACGGGTCAGATATTCACGGAAGAGGCCGATAAAATAAAATCCGCCTCCTTCATGCTGTGGTTTTATGGGAATGCAAATTTTCATATAATGCAAATTTTAAAAAAGCTTATTGCGCCCGTTTGAATGTATCACCAGCGCATAAAAAGCCGGTTTTTTTTGAGTACTTCCCATGTCGTTTTTAATCGCCGTGAGCAGCCTTTTATCATATTCATCGGGGTTATGTTCCCGCATATCTCCCTTGCCGCTTCTGCGAGGCCCGGTGATGAATTCATAGTGAAGGCGGTTACAGTTATCCCCGCCAAGACCGAACAGAACGGAGCAAGAGAATTCTTTAAAAAGCTTTACTATTTTTGAAACCGTCCGGGGCGTATACTGTCTGATGCCGTGATACCCATAAAGGGTGCGACATGCGCTTGAGGGGAAAAGATGTGCCTGCATTACGCTTTTTTTGCCACTACGAATAAAATCTCGTATCTGTTTAAAATAATACAGATCACAGGCCATATGCTCTATGGCGGACTGCGAGATAAAAAGGTTTGTCTCAGGAGAAATATACCGGCCTAAATCCGTGACATCTGCCTGATAGAATCTTACTGCAGGATACTGTTTCATAAGCTCTGCCCAGTTGCTGCTGGAAAAGATATCAATGCCGGTGTAGCTTGCAACAGCGGCTCTGCTCCACTGCAGGAGCTTTCGGCCGTAATTTCCTGAACCGCATCCGGTATCCATAATATGAATATCGCCCAGTTCCTCCCGCATGTTCCCCCATGGCAGTGAAACCCAGAACAGGTCTGAAAGCTTGCGGCTGGGGGAACTCTGTTTATCAAGGAGCGGCCAGTATGCACCAACATCCGGGCATAAAAAGTTCTGAAGCTCCATGCCGCTGTCCAGTCCGGCATACGGGAACAGGTTATTAATCCGGTTCAGAAGCGAAAACAATCTGCCTTTAAAGACGCTAAGGCCTTTATCCCCATTAATCTTATGAATTGAAGTGGAACCCCATTTCATGGTGCCCATCAGACATTGAAAACTAAATGCCAGCCCCTGCACATACTATATTGATACTCAGCCGGCTTTCGGACGCATCGCCAGCACCAGGTAACCGGTTGAGAAAGTCCGGAGGAGCGGCTGAGACCGGGCTGCACGACCATCCAGGCGACAGAGCAGCAGCAGTACCGGCAGCGCGTGATACACGCAAGCATCGTGCGCCACCATGCAGCTGGCTGAACACCAATACTATATTTGAGAATAGACTCTGCATTATCAAACGGTGGCTGAAAGCGGCCGCGCCGGCCAGTCTGGCCGTTGCCGATCTCCAGAACCCGTCCGCGCAGATGTTCTTTGATGGATTCTAAATCTTCGTCCAGCAGACGCCGCCGTACAGAGTACTTGAGCCAGGAATTCAGCCGTTCCCGCACCATATTATACCTCAGATGTTTTATCAGTTGCCTGCTGCTGTAAATAGTGTTCGCCAAGCTCCCTGATAAAACAGAACTTTCGTTTTTTGTTTTTAGTCAGCAGTTCTTGTAGCCAGTGAATCCCGCCGAACACGATATCCCGGTCATGAAACGGCAGCACCTGCTCATCCCCGACGCTCATCATTCTGCCGTGAACCTTCCGTGGAGTGTTGCATGACAGGTAGCGAAGGCCGTAGCGCTGAGCAATTTCCACGGTCGCTTCCGTGAAAACATTGCCGGGCGGAACAAAGGTCACGATATCAGTCCGGAAGTATTCCTGCAGAATATCCTGGGCCCTCCGTATATGTTCCTCATGGGTCTGGATGGGGATGAAGTTCCAGAATTCGCGATGAAACGGGCGGTTGCTGGAAAACCATTTTGATTTAAACGCATTATTTTTTAATACGCAGTGAGTCAGGCCGTGATTAGCAATTTCAATCAGGCCCTGCTCAACTCCCTCCCGGAGAGCTGCCGCCTCCGCCGGAAACCGCTCCGGAAAAGGAATCAGGTGATGTTCATTCTGCGCCCATGCCGCGGTCACTGCTACCGTCAGTTTGGCATGGTGCTCCTCAAGCACCTTATAGACGGAATACCATTCCTTGCCGGTCATTTCACGGTACGGCCCCCATGCCTTTAATGACGGCAGGTATTTAAGAAACAGCCAGTTGGCAGAAATTCGGAGTTTACCCACCTGCCAGGTACGGTAAGAATACACCTCATATCGCTTACTGCACGCGCCAACATCGTCGATGCGAAGGGCCACGCTGACAGCAGTGTTTCTGGCCACAAACTACTTCCCTTTCCGGTTATTTTTTTTGCCCGATCCCCACAATCATGTGAGACACGAAATTCTTAGGAACAAAAGGATATAAAAGGCGAATAACAATTCTGTGCAGCTTTGAACCTGGATCTGTATGGAGGTCATGCTTGACCGCCCTGTGCAGACCCAGCCATTTATGGATAGTATCGGCTCGTAAGAACTTGAATCCATGAAGCTCAAATTCTCTCTGTAGTTCAGGTTTAGTCAGTCGCCACTGGTAAAAGCGCATTTCAGAAGGGTAACCGTGCTCTTTATTAAAGTTTTCATCCCAAAACGATAGATCATGTTTATCTCTCCACAGATGCCTGCCATTCTGGAAAGGCACGGAAACAAAAAGATATCCACCCGGTTTAAGAATCCTTCGTGCTTCTCTGAAACACGGCCCAAGCCCGATCTCAAAATGCTCAAAGGTGCCCCAGGAGTAATAAGCATCAAAATAATCATTTTCAAATTCCGTGTTTCGGATGTCGCCTGCTGCAAACTTATAGTCCGGGAACCTGTCTTTAAGCCGTTCAATCGTCCTCCTGCTCAGATCCAGACCGATTGCATCAAATCCCCGCAAGGTGAAATAAAGCGTCCATTCGCCAAGGCCGCACCCCCCGTCAAGAATCCGGGCGTTCCCATCCAGCCGTGAGATATACGGGCCTATTATCCTGAACTCATCACGTTTCCCAATCCTTGATTGTAAACTGTGGGGCAGGGTTTTCAGGTTCTGCCCGTCCCATATCTGAGTCCAGAAATCTTCTACAAACCTATCCTCGTCAACCCCGTCAAGCGCTGCGGTTTTTTTTACGGGAATGTAATCTTTTTTCATTGCGGGTCACCACATGCATACGGGTAATGAAATGCGTATGTCTCAGACATCTTTTTTCCTTAAGAAAATGTACTGATCCTTGCAGGCAATTAACGCATTGTTCATGAGCGACAACAGCCGGCCTTTTATCCCTTTCCCATAGCGCAGAAATCTGCCGGGCTCTGCTATGCGCATGATAACAACATTTCGCCGCCATAGCATGCGATCTAATTGCGGCGCCGTAAGGAAATTAAGCGTCTTTAGAAATGCTACCGGACGGCCTTTCAGCCGGAGGTAAAGCGACTGTACCCATCGCGGCGCGAACGGAACCAGCAGGAGCTTATAATGCCCCTCATACGGAACCCGGTAATCAGGGGTCTGAATGAATACATATCCGTCAGGTTTGCTGACGCGGATCATTTCATCAAGAGCGTTCTCAACATTCTGCACATGCTCCAGCACGGTATAGCAGTATACAAAATCAAAATGGCAGCCGGGGAAAGGAATTGACTCGGCAACGGCAGCGAGTGACGATAATGAAGTGATGTTGTGCGCCTGAGCTTTTAAGCGGATAATTTCAAGCGCCCGGGCGTCGGGCTCTATGGCAAAGACCTGCGCGCCCCTGCGCGCAAGCATCACCGATTCCGCGCCGGTGCCGGCGCCAACCACCAGGACACGCTTTCCCTGAAAGGTATAGTTGATCCAGCCTTCAATCTTCTTGATGACTGGCTCAGCAAACGTGCGCTCTTCATCAAGACGCGCTTCTACCCGTCTGGCCCAATCCGGAAGACCGAGCTGCTCGCAGTAGTAGCGGGTGTAGTATCTGGTGATGGCTGTTTCTAATTGCATTGGATCTGGCAGATTTCTCTGCTCACCCATGAAAATAATTATGCCGTCGGGTTTTCTGCCGGTTCCCCCGCAGTCTCCTGAGCAATGGAAGTGTTCCCCCGGTCCGGAGAAAACTGTAATTCGCATAAACGGCGGTACAGATCGCAGCGCTGCAGGAGTTCGCTGTGGCGCCCCTGGTCTATGATGCGGCCCTCATCAAGCACGATAATCTTATCAGCATGCAGAACCGTTGAGAGCCGATGGGCAATGATTATGGCGGTGGTGTTTTCGATAACCCGGTCGATAGCCTCCTGGACAAGCTTTTCCGACTCGCTGTCAAGCGCGCTGGTTGCCTCGTCAAGAATGAGAATCTGCGGGCTGGCAACTACCGCCCGGGCAATAGCAATCCGCTGGCGCTGCCCTCCGGACAGGCGGATTCCCCGATCACCCACATAGGTAGCATAGCCCTGCGAAAGTTCTACAATGAATTCATGAGCATTGGCTATTTGTGCCGCGCGCATGATGTCAGCTTCGCTTATTTCCCTGCGGCCGTAGGAAATATTTTCCCGCACCGTGGTATTAAAAAGGAGCGCTTCCTGGGAGACCACGCCGAACAGCTCCCGGTAGCCCGCCTGCTGGAATAACCGGAGGTCGCGATTGTCAATGGTAATCAGGCCTTCCGTCGGGTCATAGAACCGCAGAATTAAATCCGCCAGCGTTGACTTGCCCGCTCCGCTCGGGCCGACAAGCGCAACAACGTCGCCCCGGTTGATTTCAAGATTTATATCCTGGAGTACCTTTTTCCTGTCA
>CAIYCZ010000450.1 GCA_903924805.1 uncultured delta proteobacterium
AACATCCACTAATCATTAAAATTTTTACGGGAAATTATTTGAGCGGCTGATAAAAGAAAACCCAGGGATGACTACTGCACCTGCTTGATGGAAAGTATCTGGTCAACTTTTTGCTGATAGGCGGAGATGTCTTCGTGGGGGTAGGCATGTGAAGTGTTCAGCAGCGGATCAAGGGTGTGAGCCGGGTTAAAATTCTGCAGCCGCAATCTGGCTGCGCCGTTAAGCTCTGTTGCTATATAATATATATCATCAGGAGAGTGGTAGCAGGGAACTACCGTAAAGCGAAATTCATACTCAACAGCTCCCTTGAGCAGGATGTTTATGCTTTCTCTCACTGCATATATAATATTCCGCACTCCCGTAACCTTCTGGTATGCTTCCTCTACGAGGGACGACTTAATGTCCATGGCAACATAATCAACGAGGCCATTTTCTATGAGCGAAGACAGTACTTCCGGATGGCTTCCGTTGGTATCAAGTTTGACAAGAAATCCCTCTTTTTTTATGGCGGCAAGAAGACGTGGCAGAAAGGGATGGATAGTGGGCTCACCACCGGTGATACAAACGCCGTCCACCCACTCTTTAAGGTCATCCAGGCGTTTGAGAATGTAGTCAAAGGATATGTCCTCAAGTGCACCCGGTCGCAGCACCAGATCGGCGTTATGGCAGTAAGAGCAGCGGAAATTGCAGTTGGGAAGAAACAGGACAGAGCATATCTTGCCCTGCCAGTCAACAAAGGATGACTCGATAAAGCCTTTAACTGAAAGATGTTCGCTGTTTCCCATAGGGCCCGGTAGTGTTTTGCTGCACTTATATTATATAGAGAGGATCAGTTTCTGCACTGACCCAGAAGTTCTATGACCTTCTGAGCGCTGGGAACTTCTCCCCTGAAATCTGCTATGGGATGTTCCTCCGGGCCTTCAAGAATAAAGGTCGGGGTTGCCTGTACGTTATAAAATGTTGCCTCTGCCAGGCCTTCAGCAGTTTCAATATTATAGTCAAGCACTTGGTACCCCTCTTTCACTAAAAAGCTCCCCACCTCTTTTGCCTGTGGGCATCGGGGACAATGGTCTTTCCAGAAGAATTTTATAACACCCATATGGAATCCCTTTCTCTATGGAATGTCACTTTTGTTGTTCCCGCACTGCCTGTTCAATAAAAAAACTTCCGTTGCGGTTCCGGTCATGGAGCTCACCGATTTTACCTTTATTCCAGCTGGAAACCTTGGTAAAATATCCCGTAATCCTGGTAATCCCTTCGACATCGGTAGAACTGCAGAAGCTGCATGAGCTTCTGAGTCCCCTGCCGGTTCTGCCGCAGGAATTACAACTGGTGAATTCAGGGGAAAAGGCTATCTGGTCATTCTGGGTATTTTTAAATACCTTAACAACAAAGTTTGCCAGGGATTCCTGTGAAGGCCGGGACTCGCCAAGCCAGACATGGGTTAGAGCACCTGCTTCAATGATGGGATGAAACAGGCCTTCCATGCGCACACGTTCAATAGGATTGATCTGAGAGGAAACAGCCAGATAGGTAGAATTAGTGTAATAGACCTGCCCCTCAGCTATGTTGCCTTTTACCGTATGCAGGGCTTCCGGGGAATGATAGCGCAGATCAAGCTTGGCAAAGCGGTATGCAGTGCTTTCAGCAGGTGTCTGTTCCAGGACAAAGCGCATGCCGTGCTGCTTGTTTAATTTATCAGTCAGAAGCTTCATGTGGGCAATTACCTTGAGGCCGAACTTGAGCGCCTTGGTTGACTCATGCAGCTCTTCGCCGGTATGAACCTTTACCAGTTCATTCAGCCCGACCATACCGATAAGATAGGTCGCCCGCTTCATCCGTATGTAGGGTGAGCCGTCTTTGTTCATGGTGAGAAGTGCCAGCGGGCCATTTTCTCCGTGCGCGAGGAGCTGTTCGATGAATGCCTTTTTTTCCAGATGCGCCTTTACTGCCAGTTCCAGCATGGCGCTCAGGTTGGATAATAATGCGGCATCATCCTTATTACTCTTGTATCCGAGGCGCG
Organism: uncultured delta proteobacterium; assembly: GCA_903924805.1. Lineage (GTDB taxonomy): Bacteria > Desulfobacterota > WTBG01 > CAIYCZ01 > CAIYCZ01 > CAIYCZ01. Next base: position 2,024 of record CAIYCZ010000450.1, read on the forward strand.
GCAGGTTAATGGTTACATTCTGCAGTGCACAGTACCGCATCTTCCAGGGCTCCCGGGCATCATCATAATCGCTTTGCTCAAGCTTGAAACTGAGCCGGCAGCATTCAGAAATTTTTGCTGTATTCCCCCGGTCAAATACAAAATAGGTATTCCCCTTTTCACTGGCTACGTCGCAGATATGCAGTAAAAATTTCTGGTGACCTTCAGTCTTGAAAAATTTTTCCGTGATATGCACCAGCGGTTTTGGGAAAAAGAACGGCCTGCCCGTACCGTCTCCCTCCTTATAGACATCAAACAGAGCCCAGACAAATCGCTGTGCTTCTTTTTCATACGCCGCATAGGTCTTCCCGGTAAATTCCCCTCCCGGCCCTATTGCAGGGACATCCTCAAAATGCTTGGGTACCTCCCAGTATAAATTTATATCAGTAAATATGGCCTGGCCTCCCCGTGCCACAGCCTGCTGTGAGAACTCAAAGATCAGCATCTGGGCAAGCTGCTGAACTTCCCGGTCACTTTTATCCACCATATACGGGGCAAAAAAGAGGTTTATCGCATCCCAGCCAATGGCACCGGCAAAATTACTCTGGAGTGCTGCGGCAAATTTCACCATGTGGGCAAGAAGCACTTCAGGGTGCTTGGCAGGCTTTGCCATTGAAAGGGAATTAGGTAAATTGAGCCCGAACTTTTTAATATACTCGAGGGATTGTCCTGAGCAGTACGGCCTGTCTATAAATCCCAGGTCATGGAGATGAATATCGCCTCTCATGTGAGCATCTCCCACATCCTCAGAAAAAACTTTGAGAAGCGCATATTCCTTTTTGATGCCTTCAGCCAGGGTAAGGTTAGTTGCCTCAGGCCCGTGGGGAACGTTGGCATTTTCCTTATTCGGGTGAAGGATGAGCTGCTCAACGTCATAGAGCGGTACCCCAAGCCGGGTATGCATTTTCCGGGCTTCCTCAAGCCCTCTCTCTATCAGTTTTTCATTGACCAGCTCGCGGATAAGAGGCGCTGTTACCCATGAAATTTTTGATGAAATTATAATATCTTGAACTTCCTTGCTGATCTGTTCGGCAGTATCTATATCGACAAGGGTCTCGCGCACCAGGGCATCAACAATTTTCTGCCGGTTCCAGTCAGCAATATCTTCTTTTGAAGTCCTGACAAAAAGAGCAAGGTCGGTAGTCTCGTTAAAATTTCTGATATTCTGCTTGTCCCATCGAGCCTCTGCTACTAAGGATCCCATGTGCCCTCTCCCCCGTGTTATTCATATCGGTCTTAACATTCTATTATTTTGTGTCGGCTGTTAAGTACACCACAACATATGGTGCCGTCAAGGGAATTTTTGGCGGAAAATGGAAATAATTTTTTACTAATGGGAGGACTTTAATTAAAAAAGGATTAACAGTCGGTTATGGTTGATAGGCGGTTCTTTTCAGAGGGGGCTTGCTATGCGTAATGTACCTTTTGCAGAGTGCACTCATGAAAAAAAGGGGGGTACAGAGTAACGGTCAGGCCCGCCGTGCATGGCTCACACTAAACGTAACCTGTTGATAAATCTTTGCAAAAGATTTCCTCTCGATATGTTCTGGCTTTTTAAAAAGCTTTTAAGTGCCTCTTTTCCATTGGATTCAAAACTTATAAACACCACGCCGACCTGAAACATAAATTCTTCTGTTTCGCGTGAAAGATCATACCAGCACACTTCTCCGATAGCTTTGATGGGCTTTTCGTCAGGAATGAGTTTAATCTCCAAGGCTAAACGATTCTTTTGTGCGCCGGGACTTCCCGAAAGCATGTGCACGCCATCAATCTCAATGTGCCTGGTTTCAATACAAATGCCCTGCTCTGAAAGATCTTTGCTCTTGACGGCAATTGATTTTTGCCCCCCCGCCACCTCACCTTCCGGGATTATGAAAACCGTTACCTGGAGCGGGATCTCCAGCCTGATAAATTTTCTTTTTTCTACTCCTCGATACTGTTTTCTTTTCATGCTGTTACCTCGAATGTTCATTACTGGCTAAAATACGGTTTATAATAGTCGTGGTCGATACCCCCTCTACAAACGGAAGAGAAATAACTTTTCCCCCTCCCCGTTCTACCACATCTTTTCCTACAATAGTATCTACTGACCAATCACCACCTTTGACGAGAACTTCTGGCTGCAGTTCAGTTATGACATGCAGCGGATCAAGCTCATTAAAAATAACCACAAAATCAACGGATTCAAGGGCGGCTACCACCTCAGCACGTTCTTCCTCGGGGACAAACGGCCTCAGTGCTCCCTTCAGGGCTCGCACGGAGCTATCACTATTAAGACCTACAATTAAAATATCTCCGCTGCGCTTTGCTTCCTGAAGTATTCTCACATGGCCGACATGTATGAGATCAAAACAGCCATTGGTAAACACTACTTTTTTCCCCTGCTGTTTAAGCTGGTGAGTGACCGGCTTTAGATTTTCAATACTCTTTATTTTATCCAGCAAAAAAACCTCCTGTAATAGTTATGGGGTGGAGGAGTTCCGGAGTTGGGGAGTTTTAGTTTTAAACTCATTAACTTTCTTTAGTTGTACAGCGAAGCACTTCATGATGCGTTGTAATCCCTTTAAGGAGTTTGGCAACCGCATTTTCCCTCAAGGTCTTCATTCCCTGCTGGCAGGCAGATTTTTTAATAGCCTCCGCAGCTCCTTTTTGATCAATCAGCTTCCGGATATCCTCTGTAACCGTGAGCACTTCAAAGGTTCCCTGCCGGCCAAGATGCCCTGTTTGCCTGCAGACCCGGCACCCTTTGCCGCGCTTCAATTGCACTTCATGTTTAAAGGACACGTCAATCCCCAGCCGCCACAGGTCTGCACCCGAAAGCGCGTATGTCTCTTCGCAGTGGGGACAGACTATTCTCACCAGCCGCTGTGCAATAATCCCTATCAACGTTGTGCTGATCAGAAACGGCTCAACCCCAAGCTCAATGAGCCGGGTAATGGAGGACGCCGCATCATTGGTGTGGAGGGTGCTCAACACAAGATGCCCGGTGAGCGCCGCCTGAATGGCATGCTGCGCCGTCTCATGGTCGCGGATCTCTCCAATCATGATGATGTCCGGGTCCTGCCGGAGAATATTTCTCAGTATGGTACTGAACGTAATGTCAATTGCCGACTGCACGGCAATCTGATTAAAGTCCTCACAGACCATCTCGATAGGGTCCTCAACTGTTGTAATATTTTTTTCAGGGCTTGAAAGAAAGCGCAGCGCTGAATAGAGGGTGGTGGTTTTGCCGCTGCCGGTAGGCCCGGTTACAAGGATAATGCCGTGGGTGTGCTCAAGAAAATTGTGAAACTGAATCAGGTCATACGGGGACAACCCCAGTTCTTCAAGGTTTTGAAAGAGAATTGATGAATTAAGGATTCGCAAAACCGCCTTTTCCCCGAAAGCAACCGGTATTGTTGAGACCCTGATCTCAGCATCCTGATCCTGGCGCTGCAGTTTAAGCCGCCCGTCCTGGGGGCGCCGTTTTTCTGCTATGTTGAGCCGGGAAAGTGCTTTTATCCGGGAAATAACAGCATTATGGACAACCCGGGGCATGGAGTAGGTATTATGGAGAATGCCGTCAATCCTCATCCGGACAAGGCCCGAATCCCTTTTTGGTTCAATATGAATATCGCTTGCCCGCTGCTCGAGCGCATAATGGAAAAGATATTCAACGGCATTTTTTATATGCTTGTCGGTTGATTCAATCTCAGTTACTGATTTAAGTTTTGCATACTGTTCCAGGTTACCCAGATCCACCAGTGGCGAGACCAGCTCCTGTTCTGCCAGAACAATTGAACGTTTAAACCCGTAAAACTCTCTGATAAGCTTGACTATATCTGATTTTGTGCTTACCACGGGAGTGATTTTAAGGTTGCTGACCCGTTTTATATCATGCAGCAGCTCATCATTGAGGGGATCAACCATTGCCACCTTCAGCTCGCCATTTTCGATGGCGATCGGGACAGCCAGGTTTTTGATTGCAAAATTTTTGGGGATGGTCTTTGTCACCACATCAAGGTCAAGCTCCAGGGGATCGATCTTTTTAAAAGCGAAGCCAAGGCCCTCGGCAACCTCGCGCATAATCTTTTCTTCGGTAAGGATCTCCTCAAGCCCGTTCTCGTGGCAGGTCAGGTTCAGAGACACAATAATGTCTGAGGGAAGAATTTCATAACTTGCGGTGCTGCCGGTTTGCTCGCTTATTTCATAAATCTTTTCAAGCTTTTTCCTTTGCGCATCCTGCTCGGTGAGGATGAGCTGGCGCTGCTCTTCGCTGATTATGCCCCGCTGCAGCAGAATGTCACATATCTGGGATATATGTAAACCGTGCTTCACCATAGTGCGTCAAAAGTTAGAATATTTTGTCCTCTGCTTTTGAGTTAGTTTTATATCATATACTCAATACTTATCAACTGCTAAAACAGTATATAAAAAAGCCCTCCTTAGAGCGCAAACTATTGCTGCTTTTAAGGGAGGGCTGCTGTAGTGCATATGCTCTTTATTGATACTATTTACCCTCTTTCCAGTACTGAATTCCGCTCTTCACCGCAACCGCAGGAATGACATCAACCTGGACTATTTCCCCAGTGCTCAGCTGACTTATGACTTTACCTGACTGTCCTTCCTCTTTGCCTGCATGAATCGCCGTGCTTGAGGCAAGTCCGGAGCCGAGACTCATCACAAATTGTATTTCAGAGGTATTGTCGGCATTCTTGATAACTGGTTTTTTATATGCAGTACCGGTTTCAAAATAGAGGGCATATAGTTTGCTGCTTCCTCCCGAAAGGCATGGATCATTATTTGGGGTAAATGTCGGAAAAAGCGCAATGCCACCAAATGCGGCAGGTTTATTAACCACCCGCTCAGACGGGTTTCCCGTGGAAACGGCAAGGCTTCTGTACCACCCCTGATAAATCTCAACCCCCTGAGTGTTTTTCTTTTTCACCCCTTCTGTAATAAAATCTTCAAACTTTTTTCCTTTAAGAGGGTCAGTTGCTTCCGTGTCAATTGTCCCATCTGCTTTTACAATATACGGGCCGGCATCAAAAAGATCAGCAATGGTCAGCGTGCACCCTGAAACATCATATTTTTGAAAACACGCAGGGGCAGTGGTTTCGCCTTCCTGAGTGCCGCGCCGGTTAAAAAACGGGTCCTTAATGCCAAAGATGTAATTTTGATTTCCATCGGTCTTGTCTGCAGTTGAAGCATAGCTCCCGGTTCCCAGAAAGATCCATGCGTTGTCTTTGTTATCAACACTCAGGGCAAAAGGTGCGGAAAGCACCGCAGGCTGTGGCAGACCGGAAAAATCAGCCAGCGGTACCCATTTCCAGTTTGCAGGGTTATCATCATAGCTTGTGGAATCATACTGCCCGTCTTTTAATTGGGGAACTGCTATCTTATATATCTTCCCCTTCCATGAGGCGGGAGACCCGCTTTTGTATGATTCCCCGATATAAATTGCCGCAACACTGTAATTCATGTTTTTATCAAGAGCAACCGGTGAGTTCATCACTGCACTGTTTTCGCTTGTTTCTAAACCTGAAGGGAATGTCCTTTTCAGTTCGCCGGTTTTCAGGTCAACAATATAAACACGTCCCGGATTGGTGCTTGTCCCGTCATAGTCAGTTGGACCTGAGCCAATTGCCAGAAACCACGTATCCTTAACTTTCACCACAGCAGGCATTGTCGTGGTGAAACCCATGCCGTCAAAGGTTTTTTCCCATAATAACGCCGGCGGCACTGATGGGTCAGTTATATCAAGTGCTGCATAGCTTGAGGAAAACATTTTTGATCCTCCCGCAAATGCAGTATCTGTTACTGTTATTAGTTTCCCTCCCATATTCAGCCCACAGATAAGAATGGTTCCCCAGCCGTTTGGATGCACACTATCGGGAGTGAAAATTTTAGCATCAAGAACTTTGGGCTTTAAATCAACATAGCTTAAATGGCTGTACTCAGGTAACGCAAGCCATTTCAGGTGTGGCAGCAGAGCCTGCGGGATATAAGCCCACAGCTCATCGCCGATACCTGTTGTTGGCCCGGGGTTAAATTTTTTTCCTGTTGCGTCATACATCCCTCCGCTAAACGCATGGACCATGCCGTCATTTGCCCCAACATAAATAACCGTTTCCCGGTCTATATATTTATTGTAAAAGTCCTTGTAGGTATCATCATCGTAGACGAGGCCATATTGCTCTACTGGTTTGGATATTGACACCGGTGTGGAAAACACAATGTCTCCCAGCCGCCACGGACTTGTCACTCCGTTAATAGTAAAATTTCTCTTTCTCAACGTTGGATTACCAATATACACGGTTGAGGTATCATCTGCTCCGCGTGTAAAGGTAATGACATTTGCAACCCGGTTATCCTGCGTTGCACCAAGCTTGCTGAATGATGCTGCGTCTGCAACACCCAGATACGGTTTTATAGCTCCCGCATTTTCAGTTTTAAACTCAATGAGGCTATCGGTATAGGTATAAATTTTTCTTTCATTTTCATCTACTGCTCTCGTCCAGAGCTTGTTCCCCGCCTCCCATAACGCCTGTATCTGATCTAATGGAATGTTGTCCGGGGTTCCTGTTTTATTATAAGGATTAGTAATGTCCACGGGATACCGTTTTACCTTGGTATCTCCGGTTTCTGTATCCTGATAAAATTCAATTATTCTATCTTCAGTAACATCCAGTGTATAATCCTGAACCGTGTCCTCACGTATATTGCCGTACGGATCAACCCACAGACATTGCAAATAACCCGCCCATGTTATGTCATGGAGACCGGTATCATCGGTAACTTTAGGTTTAAAATAGGCCTGCACCAGCGTACCCTCACCCTCTCCCTTTGTTGCAAGCACCGACACTGCAGACCCTGATGCAGCCTTCTTCAGTATATCGGCAAATGACTTGCTGAGCTGCTCTTCCAGTTTCAGCGGGTTAGTTACATAAAAATAATTATCCGGAACCCCGTCACCATTTGCATCCCATTCCCTGGGATCATCCGGTATATTATTATTATTCAGGTCCTGAAACCCGCCCCATTTTGCAACGTACCAGAGTGGATCTTTAAGCAGTGATGCTGCTGTGGTTGAACCCGGACTAAAGGTTTTTGTATGGATGAGCGGCAGGGCTGTGCCCGGATGCTGCGGGGTATCAAGATAATAGTTGGCATCTGATCCCTCAGAAGTATCCATGTCGCGTACTACCAGATACGAGCCGTCTTCGGTGGTGCCGGATATGATATATCCCATGTGCTGGATAATACACCCTGAAGCATACTGAGACGAATCCACGGTAACGGTTACCGTATTCCCCGTCACCTGATAGTAATAGGTCGCAATTGCATCCATATCATAGTCAGCACCCTGCTCCTGGTCCTCAAAATTAATGCGAAACCGGCCATAAAAAGGGGTAAGGGCTTCAACATATAGGTGCACGATCTGGTTAGTGGGCTGAAACGCTCCCTGAGCACCGTTAATCCCCAGGCATCCGCCCACGGATTTGGCAAAGGGCACCAGAGTGACGGTTTTACCTCCGACAGGAATTTCAATCCTGGGAAGCGGCGAAGACAATCCAACAACATAGGTTGTAACTTTCTGATCTTTGTCAGCAGGGTTTAAGTCGGTTATGTGTCCATAGTATGCTGCTGCTGCAGAATAAAACCCTCCCTGCTTGGTTGGCGCTTCTGGACAAAGCCCGCGGGTATTCCCAAGGCTGCCTACATTCTTTGTGGTACAGGCGCCGTCATAATTTGAGCCGGTTTGTCCGATAAAATAGGAACCTGCGACCGCTTCCTCAGTGCCAATGGTATCGGCAAAAGATGCCGCATTGAACCCGCTCAAATCCCCTGAAAAGGTATTAAAATAACTGCCTGGCACTTTGTCTGTATCATAAGTCGGATATACATCGCTCAGTACCATCATGAACGGC
>CAIYCZ010000451.1 GCA_903924805.1 uncultured delta proteobacterium
GCGGCGCTTTCCTTGACACCCTCATTAACATTTTACGGGAAACTTTTAATGCCCCATCCTATGCGAGCGCTTTCCAGAATGTTGAATGCACCCTTTTTACCATTTTCATTACTGTCTCGGTCTCTAATAAAGGTTTTTCAGAAGGTTTGTTTTGAGTAACGACTCTATGGTCATCAATCAAGGTTAAAAGGGTTTTTTTTGCCGATTCAGCAATGCCCTCCAGATGATAACCGCCTTCGAGCACAGCTAAAACCTTACCCCCGCACTGGTGCGCAGCACAGCCCATGAGCAGTGCCGTCATGGCTGAAAAACCCTCAGGGGTCACCTGCATGGCACCCAGCGGGTCACGATAATACGGGTCATAGCCTGCAGAGATTAAAATGAACTGCGGTTTATACTCATCCGCCACAGGGATGATTATTTCCTGAAACAACGTTATATAATCCGCGTCGCTCTGCCCGCCGCGCAGCGGTATATTTACGGTGTATCCGCGGCCTTTCCCTTCGCCAGTCTCCTCAATGGATCCGGTACCCGGATAATAAGGATACTGATGTGTTGAACAATAGAGAACCTCCGGGCTGGCGTAAAATGACTTCTGGGTACCGTTGCCATGGTGAAGATCCCAGTCAATAATGAGAATTCTCTCCAGCTTATAGTGCTTAATGAGATAGTGGGCTCCAATGGCAATATTGTTGAACAGACAGAACCCCATGGCCCTGGACCTTTCAGCATGATGGCCGGGAGGACGGATCAGGGCAAACCCATTATCAGCCCTGCCGTCCATCAGCAACTCCAGCGCAGATAATACCCCGCCTGCGGCAAACACCGCAGCGTCCCAGGAGCCCGCTGACGCTTGTGTGTCCGGGTCAAGCATGGTATGGAGTTTCCCGGCGGTTTGTTCTATCCGCTCTATATAGTCAGGCGCATGATTCAAGGCCAGTTCCTCTTTTGTTGCAGCACGCGGCGGCGCTTCAGTAAATCGCCCTGACAGGTCCTCATCCAGAAGCATGCGATAGATTCTTTCAAGCCGCTGGGGACTTTCCGGATGGTTCTCGCCGGTAATATGATTCAGATAGCGCTGATCTTTTACCACGATGGTTTTATGCATAGGGAACCCTTCCTTGTTAGATATTCATTTCGCGAGCGCATGCTGCCGGCTTGCAGAATACCGTTCTTCACGGGAAACAATTGACATTAAAGTTAAAGCATTATACATTATAGAGCAGTATATAAACGTGCTGGTGAATATCATATGTTTGGCATTGGAATGCCGGAGCTTATATTAATTTTTGTTGTTGCCCTGATCGTTATCGGCCCCCAAAAACTTCCCGATATCGCCAAGGCCCTGGGCCGGGCACTGGGTGAATTTCGCCGTGCCACTGATGACTTACGGGAAAACTTTGACCTCGCCAGTCTGGATCACAAACCACACAGCACACCCTCAACCCCGCAGCCTTCTCCCCCGGGCACAGCACCTGAATCGCCAACCGTCACCGACCAAAAGAAAGCACCGGAAGCTTAAAGTCAATTCCTGCTGCTTATTTCACCGGATTGCTCC
>CAIYCZ010000452.1 GCA_903924805.1 uncultured delta proteobacterium
CTGATTCAAAAACATTTCTATCCCCGATATGGTAACACATCCAGTGCGATCGGCATTGTTGAGCAGCACGGTTTTGACAGGATTATATACGATATCAAATACCACAAGATTTTTATGCAAAAGGTCTGATGGCACCGGCGTACCGTCAGTTTTCGGATACATGCCAAGCGGTGTGCAGTTGACGAGAACATCACCGGCTCGCAGTGCCTGTGCCAGATTTCCATGAGTCAGCATGGTCGCTGCAGGGTTTGTCGGGGTTTTCCGGGCGATGTCTGCTGAAAGCTCCAGGAACTCTTGCTCAATAACGCCAAGAATCGTGAGCTGTCGGGGCGGGGCTTTCAGTGCCAGGGTGAATGCAATAGCGCGTGCTGCGCCGCCGGAACCAAGAATGATTACCGTCTTTCCCTCCGGATTACAGCCCGCATCAAGGAGTGCCTTTAATGCTCCATCCCCATCGCTGTTATAGCCTGCAAGGTGTCCCTCTGTATTTATAATGGTATTTATGCTGCCGATCATGCGGGCAGTCTCATCCACCGCATCAAGCAGCGGCAGGGCTTTCACCTTGTGAGGAATGGTAACGCTTACTCCCCTGATGTTGAGGGCCCGTATTCCGTCTATGGCTTTTTCAATCTGCTCGACTTTACATGCGACATACGCCCAGTTAAGGCCAAGGGCTGAGAATGCAGCGTTATGAATGGCAGGGGAGAGTGAGTGTTCTATGGGGTTTCCGATAACTGCGCAGATAGTTGTTTTTGCGTTTATCTCAACTGTATGCATACCGGTTGTGAAAATAACTGCTGGTAAAAAAAAGATTTGAATGTCTGGTGTGAATAGAGGATCGGTATAGTGTTTAAAAAAGGAGAGCCCACGCTCTGCGGGCGCTCCTTTTGCGCATTATTCTACAATTTCCAGGATGCAGTGCTTATCATTCTTGGCAGAAGCAGCGCTTAAGATGGTCCGTATTGATTTTGCCGTCCTTCCCTTTTTGCCGATAATTTTACCAAAGTCTGTCTGGGCAACCCGCAGCTCGATGATAGAGGTCCGTTCACCATCTACTTCGTGTACCTTAATCTCCTCCGGATTGTCAACCAGTGCTTTAGCAATCTCCAAAATCAACTCTTTCATGTCCATTACCCCCTCCAATCAGCTTTGGTTAAAAGCGGTTTCATTGGTGCTGTTCCCCATAGTGCTGCTGTGCTGGCATTTTATTAGATTTGGAGTTATTGTCAAGCAGAATAAGAACATGGCTCCTTCATGCAAAGCCAGGTAGCAGTGCAGAGAGGTCATCGGGTGATTTATTGATTCTTAAAAAAATCTTTTTTTCAATTTCTCTCGTTTTATCCCTCATTACGGTGATGTACTGTACCGCCTGCTCATTCCTGCCATAGCGGATAAAAAGATCCTTGAAGCGTTTTTCCAGGCTGACTACGGTGGTATGCATCACCCGCTTGTCTGCATAATTAACTATCTCCTCTTCTGTTACCTTTCCATCACGGTCAATATCCGCAACAGAAACATGCGCATGTACTATCTGTGCCACACGCTCATAGCCGAGGGTGCGCAGGAGGAGGGCAGCGGTTTCTGCATGATTCTCCCTTGTTTCGATGCTCTTTGACTTTGTTATGTCGTGGAGCAGTGAGCCTGCCTCAATCTCTTCCAGACAAAGATGCTCGCCATTTTTATTCAGTTTCCGGGCCAGTGCCATAGCTACCTGGCAGACAATCTGAGAATGCTTCTTTATATTGGGTGGCATGTGATACCGCTCCATAAGCTCAAGACAGGTTTCTCTGTCGGGAATTTTACTGCCGGTGCTGTTCAATGGAGCCCTTTCATAGTATTTGTTTGAAAATATAATTGGAACACAGATTACCGCAGATTTTCAGGATTTCAACTATTTAAAAAGACGATGATCGTAAGGCCGTGGATGCATGCCAATGATGTAATAAAAACATATATAATATAA
>CAIYCZ010000453.1 GCA_903924805.1 uncultured delta proteobacterium
AGTGAGTCGGAGAGCCTGTTGGTGCGGGTCACCAGAGGTTGTCCCTGGAATAAGTGTATCTTTTGCTCAATGTATAAGGATATACCATTTGAGCGCAGGCCGCTTGAGGAAATCCTTGAAGACAGAGAATCAGCAAAAGAGCTCTACAGCGATGTCGCCCGTACTGTTTTTATCGGTGACTCAAACAGCATCCTCATTAAGACAGCTGATCTGATTTCCATCCTGAAGGCACTCTATGCCTCTTTCCCTCACATTGAACGCGTGACCAGCTACGCCCGGGCAAAGACAGTATGTAAGAAGCCCCCTGAAGATCTGAAGCGGTTGTGCGGGGCAGGCCTGACAAGACTTCATGTCGGGCTGGAGACCGGCGACGCAGAGCTTCTTGCCGCCATTCAAAAAGGTGCCACGCCTGATGAGATGATAGAGGGAGGTTTGAAGGCAAGGGATGCGGGCTTTGAATATTCCCTTTATGTACTCCTGGGCATAGGCGGAGAGGAGCGCTGGGAGCAGCATGCAACAGGTACCGCACAGGTGCTCAATCGTATCGACCCGCATTTCATCCGGGTGCGCACCGTTGTTCCCCAGCCAGGGTGTCCTCTCTATGACCAGATGCAAGACGGCTCTTTCAGAAAAGCCTCTCACGAAACCATTTTAAGGGAACAACGGAAGCTGATTGAACATCTGGATGTGACTTCCACCTATTTAAGCGACCACCTGTCCAACTACATCCCGGTCAATGGCAACCTTCCGGATGATAAACAGGTACTGCTCAACATAATCGATGAAGCTCTTGCGTCACTGGGAAAAGACGAGACGTTGAGGAAGAGGTTTTTAAGAAAGGATACCCTGAGAAGCCTCTGAACGCTCCCCTTTTTCCCTTTACATATTTGAAAAATTGTTTTGCACCCCCCACCAGTTAAATCCTTTTAAATATCAAAAGCGTGCTCTTGGCGGTGTGCTGCGTAGTAACCGGTTTTCCCCAATACCCCTCATCATTGTCCCGGATAAAACCACCAACCACCCTGTATTGTCCCCCATTCAACAGTTTATTTAAAAACGTCATAAGCAGGGCAGGGGTTTTCCACTCCTGTGTCCCCCTCGACTTATATGAGGTCATCCCCTTTTTTTTCTTTTATTTTTATAATATAGTTGTTAAACTTAATAAAAAGTTTATTGACAAGTATACAGAGTGGAGATGCGTATAGGGTATGGACTGGAAAAGAATGAATCGATTATATATAATTATAATTTCACCCCAATACCGGCAGCAGTTGAGGAGGCCTTGATGAAAAAAGCGATATGGGTAGTTTTAATTCTTTTACTAACCGAAGGATGTGCTACAACATCTAAACTTCTAGAGCTATTTTCTCAAACATCTAAACTTTCGGAGTTATTTTCTCATGCACGGGAACGGGTAGAGAAAGACAGCCTTCCTATAGTGGTTATGCCCCATGGACGATACCCGAAATCAGGTGAAGGATTTATTGTTGAGATTGAATTTGAGAATACCGGAACTAAAACAATTAAGGCTGTTGTTTTTTCACTGACCCCACACAATGATCTGGGCAAGCCGGTTGCCTGTGCAGTAAAAGGGGTATCCTGCATCGAATTAAAGGCTGCTGGCCCGTTCAGAGCGGGAACAGGATATTATTCGCGGTTTTGGGCAAATGCGTGGTACAGTCCTGAGATATACTGCCTGCAACTCAATGCGGTAACGGTTGTTTATTTAGACGAAACGAGTCAGGTTATCGATAAGCCCGAACTACTCAACAAGATAGTGATTCCAGCTACATCAAAAATCTTTGGTCTGTGGGCTCCTCCACGCATCGTTACGGAGCTTCTTAGTGGTTCATATATAGGCACCTGTGAGTCTATAGTACCATCTCCACCGGCCCGAACTCGTTGATCTGGTTTTCTGAGCCACCCGATATGCTGTATATAACGCCATGAGCCCTGGTTGAATTTCTGTATAAATTAGTGTATGTAGCAGCTGGGGCAACAAGTGAAGCTCTCCGCCACAAGGCGGGGCTTGCGAGGCATGAAACCGGTCAGCCCTGCAGCATTACTACCCTGAACAAAATGCATAGTGAAAGGTGTTTCCCATGAAAAAGAAGGTTGTTGTGGTAATGCCCGCCTATAATGCAGCAGAAACCCTGGAACGAACCTATCGCGATATACCGCCGGAAAGCTGTGATGAGATTATTCTGGTGGATGATAACAGTAAAGATAATACCGCTGAGATCTCAAGGACTCTGGGAATCCACACCATTGTACATACAGACAACCGCGGTTACGGGGGGAATCAGAAAACCTGTTATTCTGAAGCGCTCAAGAGGGGCGCTGATATCGTCATCATGATTCACCCGGATTACCAGTACGACAGCAGGCTGGTACCATATATCATCGGGTTCCTGGAGACTGGCACCTGCGATATCATCCTGGGCTCACGGGTGAGGACCCGGCAGGAAGCGCTCGCCTGCGGCATGCCGGCCTACAAATATATTTTCAACCGCTTCCTTACCACCATAGAGAACCTGGTGCTCGGGCAGAACGTGTCGGATTTTCATACCGGCTACCGCGCCTACACGCGCAAAGTGCTTGAAGCCATCCCGTTCATGAAAAATTCCGACGCGTTTGTCTTTGATACGGAGTTTCTGGTGCAGGCGGTCTACTTCGGCTTTCGCATCGGGTCAGTTCCCGTTCCGGTCAGGTATTTTTCAGAGGCGTCCTCAATAGATTTCAAGAACAGTGTAGTATCTGGATTGAAGACTCTCGGCGCCCTCATAAAATTCATAAATCAGAATCTGGGTATTAAAAAATATCCACTTTTTGAGCACGCAAATACTGACAGCAAGTAAGTAACAGCAACATGAAACTGCTCTCCATTGTTACCCCGTTCTATAATGAAAAAGAGGTGATAGAGATATTTTATGAACGTCTTGCAAAAGCCCTCAATAGCACCAACATACACTCGGAAGTTATTTTAGTCGATGACGGAAGCACCGATGGGTCGTTTGAAATAGCAAAAAGCATCCAGGAACGTGACAACAGGGTAAAAGTTATCAGCCTTTCAAGGAATTTTGGACAGCAGAGCGCCATCACTGCAGGCTTGAATGAGGCGCGGGGCGAAGCGGTTATTGTTATGGATGTGGACCTCCAGGATCCTCCCGAGATGATCCCTGCGCTCATAGAAAAATTTAATGAGGGGTATGATGTTGTTTATGCCGTCAGGGAGAAGCGGAAAGAGGGGATTATCAAGCGCTTTTGCTACCGGGCGTTTTATAGAATGCTCAGTAAACTGTCCCCCGTAAAGCTGCCGGTGGATACCGGCGACTTCTGCATCATGAGCCGGAGAATCATAGATCTTTTAAATTCGCTTCCTGAAAGAAACCGCTATATCAGAGGTCTGCGCAGTTGGTTCGGGTGGGCTCAAGTTGGCATCCCGTATGAGAGGGACAGAAGATATAAGGGGGAGTCGAAGTATACGCTCGGAAAACTCCTAAGTCTCGCGCTTGACGGCATTGTTTCCTTTGCCAGGCTTCCGTTCCAGATACTGTTTTTTCTGGGATTGGCTATCATTGGCGCAACCAGTGTGGCATTGCTTATGTGCCTGTTATTTCTGCTGACAGGGATCAGCATCAGTCTGATCATATGGATTCTTTTGTTCCTCCTCATCTTCAGCGGCATACAGTTTATCTGCCTGGGACTTATTGGCGAGATACTGGGACACATTTCAGACGAAGTTAAACACCGCCCCCACTACATTATCAGGGATAAACTGGGGTTTAAGGATTTTTAAAACAGAGGCGATAACTGAAGTCCCTGATGATGCTATGGAAATAACCGCCTGTTCCTGCCTGCATCCCGGCTGCGGGGAAAGCCTTTGTTTGCGTGCACACATAATGCGCAGTACGCTCCGGCGATAAACACTATGGCTAAGATACTTTTCATTATAAAGAGTACCGGGCTGTATGAACGGCTTGGCATCATGCAAATTACAGCTCTGCTCAAAGAACGGGGACATCAGGCCCGGCTGGTAAAAACCGAGGGAAAACGGTTTTCTCAAATACTGCAATCGCTCCAGGCATATTCCCCTGATATTGTGGCGTACAGCACCATGACGGGAGAGCATGCATACTACCTTGAGCTCAACCGGAGCTTAAAGAAGCAGGCGCCGGTATTCTCGGTTTTCGGCGGTCCTCATGCCACTTTTTTTCCGGAGATGATTGAAAAAGATGGCGTTGATGCGGTCTGCGTTGGTGAAGGTGATTATCCGATGCTTGATCTTGCTGACCGGTTTAGTGCCGGGGGCGACAGTACGGATATTCCGAACCTCTGGGTAAAAACCGGCGGGGTGGTAAAAAAAAATCCGGTGCGCGACCTCATCGGAGACCTTGACCAGCTGCCGTTTGCAGACCGGCAGTTTATGTATGAAGGCGACCCGGATCTGAAACGCAATAAAACGAAGATGTTTTTTATTGGCAGGGGATGTCCGTATCAGTGCACCTACTGTTTTAATCACCAGTATCATTCCCTGTACCGGGGTAAAGGCCCCATTCTCAGGAAAAGAAGCGTTAAAAACATCATAGAAGAAATCCTTGCGGTCAAAAAAAACTATCCTCTGGAATGTATTCACTTTGGTGATGACATTTTCTGCCTGGATGACAGGGAGTGGCTGCAGGAATTTTCAGCAGACTATGCAAAGCACTGCGGCATACCTTTTATCTGCCAGTTCCGCGCCAACCTGGTGCATGAGGACACGGTAGCCCTTCTTAAAAAGGCCGGATGCTATAGCGGCTTTATAGGTGTTGAGTGCGGGGATGAGGAGGTCAGCCGGACTATTTTAAAGAGGAACCTGACAAACCGGCAGATACGCGATGCCTGTGCAATCCTTAAGAAATCCGGCATTCGCTATGCGACGCAAAACATGGTTGGCATGCCGGTAGAAAACAGCCTCGAGGTTGATCTGAAGACGCTTCAATTAAACTATCAATGCCGGCCTGATTTTGCGTGGTCCTCAATTCTGTTTCCCTATCCCAAGACAGACATTGGCAACTACTGCCAGGAGCACGGCTATTTTCAGGGCAATTTTGACAACATACCGGAAACCAATAAGTCTGTCTCCGTGCTCCGGTTTGCCAACAGCAGGGACAAAAAAGCCGTTGAACGGCTGCACAAGCTCTTTGGTGTGGCAGTGGAATTTAAAGCCATACGGCCTTTTATCCGGCTGCTTATCCGCCTTCCTCTCGGAGCACTGTATGTGATAATTTTTTATCTGTGGTATGGATACTGCCTGCGGTTTCGTTTAGAAAAGCCCGGCAAGACAATTACTGACATAGCGCTGTTAGTAAAAAATTTCTTTTCTTACCTGCTGCACCTTGATCAGCCCCTCCACCCAAGGTAGCCCTCCTGTATGAACACTGCACTGCGATTAAAAAACTATCTGTTGCCGGGGATTCTGATTGCCCTGTTTCTGGTGCTGCGGCTTTCCCTGCTGCTTACTGACCACGCCCCCATAGACTTTAAGGAAGAGGCTGCGTGCGGCGTACTGGCACACGATGTCTTAAGCCACCAGAGGCTCTGGCACTTTTTTGATTACCAGTTTTTCAGACATGCAGGAGCCACCCTGGTTAACGCGGTAGTAGCCATTCCCTGTTTTCTGGTGTTTGGCCAGTCCATTATAGCGCTCAAGCTCATCCCCCTGCTTTTTTCACTGGGCAGCCTGATACTCTGGTATCTGTTCCTGCGTAAGTATTTTAATCGGTCAGTTGCTTTTATAGCAGGTCTTTTATGTGCTGTATCCCCGCCGTATTATTCACGGCTTAACCTGGTCTGCGCTCTGGGCAGGATTGAGGAAAACTTTTTTTCGATCGCGGTTATTACCCTGTTTTTTAGCATCTTCCTCCGCCCTGATCGTTTGCGGAATTCAGTGAGCCAGGCACCACTGCTTATCCTCTGCGGTCTCATCTCGGGGATAGCACTGTACTCATTTTACTCCTTCATTATCACCTTGATCCTGTGCCTTTCTTTCTGGTACCTGCTTGATAAATCCTTCCTCTGGAGTAAAAAATTCCTGTTGTTCTCTGCTTCGTTTCTGGCTGGTTTTACGCCATGGCTCATGTATAACGTCGCCAACAGATTGAGCGGCCTCGATGTGTTACAGCTGCGGACGGTAGGCGCCAGTCTGCTGCAGAGTGAATACTACACTGCATTAGTTGAGAAAGGTATGAGACTGTGCTTCTATAACCTGCCCCATTCGCTCGGGTTTGATTATGCACATGGCGGAGGAATGGCCGTGCACAGCGTGGCGTACTATCTTATTTTTGCGGGATGCCTTATCACGCTGCTCGTGAGCCGGAGAAACTCGGTTGCGCACCTGTTTAAGGCGCTTTCTCCCTGGAGAAAAATTGAAGAGCACATACAAGCACAGCTCCCGCTGCTTTTCATTTTAGCATTCCCGTTCCTTTTTTTTCTGATATTTACGGTCAGCAGTTTTGATACTCCTCCGCTCATGTACACGGTGGGCAAGGTTTTTGATTTTACCCGGCCGCCGTTAGCGATATACCGATACCGGTACTTCATGCAGCTATATCCCTTCATGTTTGCCATACTGGCTATTGGCATTGACCGGTTTGGGCTGCACGCAACGCAGCGGCTGCGGAAGTATGCAGGTGCTGCCGTGGTCGTATATGCAGTGATGCTCGGTTTGTACAGCAACGGTGCCCTGGTATCGTGGGACAGATTCGGTCAGGGGTTCATCTACCGAGGTCATCAGAAAAGCTATTACGGGTTCAGTTTGATTTTCCTGCACGCCTATGACGTGCAGGAAATGGTACAGACGCTGGATACGTTTGATACGGACCTGAAGCCCACCATGTTTACCCTGCTGGGGGTGAGGATAGGCATGGTACACCAGGGGGATTGTGCAGCATTGAAAGATGCAGAGCTCACCCCAGAACCGTATCGAAAGCACGTATACTTCGGCATCGCAGATGTTGTGACAAACAGTGTTGCAGATGACCTGCGAAAAGCCCTGCAATTTTTCAACACGGTTCCCCTCAGTCACCAGCCGGCATGCTATGAAGCATATGGCTTCAGGCTTGGGTCCAGGTTTCTGAGAGCGGCCCGTGATTTCAGCAGCTACCCCGCTTCAATAAATGCAGCTGAGCGGGCGCTGTATAAGAAGCTGTTATCCACGGGGAGCCGGTCACCGTGGGATATCACCGGTTATGTCCAGGCACTTGACTCAATAGATGAGCGGTTTAAACCGTACGGCTACGTCGGCCTGGGACGTTTTCTCGGTGCTGAAGAACGGATTGACGAAGAGCATTTTAAAAAAATTATCGAAGGCGTCGATACAAAACACCGGGCTTATGTGTATATGGGGTATGGCAAAGAAGCGGTAAAGAGATTTATCTCAAGCACGGGCAGTCTGCTTGAGGCAGAGGAGATAGGGAAACGTTTCGGGAGATTCTATGGAGAAGAACTGGGTACCTATACTGAGCAGTTCAGGTCATCGCTAAGCCTGGTTGAGGACGGCTATAAGCCGCTCGTATATCAATGTCTGGGTCTGTCTCTGAGCAGGGGTGCCGGTGAGCCGGCAGTGGCGGATTATGTGCTCACGGTGATTGATGCCCGGTATAAAGCATATTTTTTAAAAGCGCTCCGCGGGGAGGTAGAAAAATACCGGGACATCTTAACACTATGATGGTTAAAAGAGCTGGTTACACAGTACCGGTCTCTTTAGTCCTCTTTCCGCAGGACAAGGATCATTTCTGCCTTAAGTATATAACATTCCTTATCCAGGACAAAGCCCCGGTCATGTAACATGGCGAGCAGGCTTTCCCTGGTATAACAGGTAATGTGCTCACTTTTATATCCCCCGCGCTTAAAAAAACCGTACAGGGGTTCTATGATATTCCACATTATCCCTCCGTAATCGGGTGTGCCGATAATCAGCCGGCCTCCGCTGCGCAAAACCCGCGCGATTTCATCACAGGGCGCGGCTCCCGGTTCCAGATGCTCAATGACCTGAGAACAGATGACACATGAAAAGCTCCTATCCTTGAAGGGGAGAGACCATAAGGTGCCCTGTATAAGCGGTTTATGGTGGCGTGTCATATAGCGGAGTTTATTGAGCCTGATGTCCAGGCCGACAGCATTTTTTATGGTCTGCAGGATCACGCTTGAGCCGCAGCCAATATCAAGCGTCAGCCCTGAAGGGAGGGCGTTTTCAGTTATAAAGTCATGCCGCCTGTGCTGCCAGTAGCGCTGCAGGGGGATACGGCTGTAGTAGGCACGCTCATCATAGTCAGCACAGTCAATGGAATTGCGCAGCCGCCACATCCTGAAAAAAGTCTTCATTATGGCATAGCCGAATTTTATTACTCTGGCTTTAGAGGTTCCCGTATCCCGCTGGGCATAGGCAAACGGCACCTCGAAAATCCGGTAGCCTTCGGCGTAGCATTTAATGAGGATCTCCTCAAGGATCTCAAAATCCCGGCTCTCAAGGTTGAGCGCATCGAGAACGCGTTTCTTATACAGACGAAACCCGCTTGAAATGTCTTTCAGGGGCAGGGATAGGGTCTTTGAGAAAATAGTGTTTAGAATAATGCTCAATAATTTTCTCAAGAATGGCATGGATGCACTGCCACTCTCGACATAGCGCGAAGCGATAATGACATCAGCCGCATCCCTGCGCTCCCACAGGGCTTGTATAAAGTGCGGGTCGTGGGAAAAATCCGCATCAAGTGTCAGGATACACTCACCCCGGGCAGCCTTAAACCCTTCTTTTAACGCTCCTCCATAGCCCCGTTCGGTCTGATGGATGACTATGGCACCAAGCTGCTGTGCTGTCTCCGGAGTACCATCGATTGAACCCCCATCCACAACGATAATTTCATAGCGACAGTTGCTTGCTGCAATAACCTGCATTACGCGCGGGATAAGCCGCATAATGTTGTTATTTTCATTTAATGCAGGGATCATTATCGATAGGTCCATGGGAAAAAAATCAGCCTGTGGCGTTATAGTGTTATTAAACAGTTTGGATTAACGGTATGATTTTTTGAAGAATGAATTTTACTGCTCGATTTTATCTTCAAAATAGCCATAACCTTTCTACTGGTCAATCAACTGCTTTTATACATAAGAATTTTCCTGTTACAAAGGACTTTTTTTTGATTTTAATTGTCTCACTATCTCCCTAACCATGCAAAAGAAAACAGGGTAAACTCCCAGCGCACTCTATTGTAAATTTGAGGTATTCTTGATAAGAT
>CAIYCZ010000454.1 GCA_903924805.1 uncultured delta proteobacterium
ATTTCAGCACCTGAATGATCACTTCCCGCTCCATGGAAATATTGCTCTTTTTGATGATGTCCTTTAATGACTGGTTTTTCCATGGCGGCTCATCACCTTTTGAGGTGTATGTCGGGGCCGGGGCCGGCGCAGGCGTTCTGCTTATCTCCAGGTGCTTCTCGGTGATTATTTTTTCATCAGCCAGCAGCACTGCGCGCCGAATTACTGATTTAAGACTCCGGACATTGCCCGGCCACGCATGCTCGTACAGGATTTCAAGTGCTTCATCAGAAAATGTTTTCACGTTCTTGCCAAGCTCGATATTAGTGATTTCCAAGAACCGCTTGGCCAGGTAAAAAATGTCCTCCCTGCGCTCGCGCAGCGGCGGTATATGTATGGTGAATTCGTTCAGCCGGTAGTACAGGTCCCGCCTGAATTCTCCCTGCGCGTTGCACGCCTGCAGGTCCTTATTGCTGGCCGCGATAAGGCGGACATCTACCGGTATAAGCTTGGAGCTCCCCAGCCGGGTGACCATCTTCTGCTGCAGAACGCGCAATAGCCGCACCTGGGAACAGAGCGGCATGTTGGCTATCTCATCCAGAAACAGGGTGCCGCCGTTGGCAGCTTCGAATTTGCCGAGCTTCTGGCTGTGGGCGTCGGTAAATGCGCCTTTCTCATGGCCGAACAGCTCGCTCTCGATAAGCGTCTCCGGAATCGCCCCGCAATCAACCGGGACAAACGGGCCGCTGAACCGGCCACTCGCCTGGTGAATCGCCGTCGCTACCATTTCTTTCCCGGACCCGGTTTCCCCGAGCAAAATAACGCTGAAATCAGATTTTGCCACCCGGTTCACGTCAGCCACCAGGTTACGGATTTTTTCGCTGTGCCCCATAATCTCCATGAGAGAGTTCTCGGTATGCGCGTGGGCGGGCATGTCCTGGAGTTTATGCTTGCGCTTGCGTTCGCCAAGCGCCCGCTGCACTACCTGCAGGATCTGCAGCTGATCAAAGGGTTTGGCAACATAATCATAGGCGCCGGCGCGCATTACTTCGACAGCCTCCTTAATGGTTGCAAACCCGGTTATCAGGATCACGGGGACATCCATGCCCAGCTCACTGAGCCGTCTCATGACCTCAATCCCGGTTAATCCCGGCATGCGGACATCCAGCAGTATGACGTCGGGTGTTTCACGGCACATCATATCTATTGCCACCGTCCCGTCTGATGCCTCGAGGACCTCATACCCCTGTTGTTTCATTAAATGTTTCAGGAGCCAGCGGATTTCATCTTCATCATCAACAATAAGAATTCGTCCGGTATCTTCATTCATGTCAGGCTACTCTCTTTATGAGGGGACGGCTGATGGGGTACAGCACCATGATGTTTTGGTCCAATAAATGTTCCACATCATGCAGCAGGCCTAAAAAAAGGACTCCGGTCTCGCCCGCTCCCAGGGTGCAGTTAATCCGTTGCGCGATATACGCATCCCGTTGCTTGAGCAGGTTATCACTTTCCGCGTGCCGGCTGCTATCTGTCCGGTCATTTTCGCGCTCTCCCGGTGCTGCAAAAGCCTTTTTTGCCAGGTTGTACTCTTTAATAAGAAGCTCGGGGGATTCGGTGCCCATGATTGCCGCGCCTTTTTCCATGAGCCGCAGAAGAATCTGGTAATTTTTACTTCCGCTTGTCACCAGATCCCTGACAATTTCGGTTACGTGGCTGCACACCGGCAACCCGTCCTGGTAGAGCCTGACCTTTGCCAGCGGTAAGGCTGCCGCATCTATCGCCCGGTCAATTTCCTCCCAGAGCTGATCAATCGTCCTGACTTTTTCCTGCCACTTTTCTGTGCCCAGTTTTTGCTCTGCGGTCCGGCGTATTGATTCACTCAAAGTACCCATATCTGTCTGACTGTGAATAATCGGGATATAGTACAATGTTCGCGCAGTCGCTTCGCGGTTAATAATGCTGCTCATTTCA
>CAIYCZ010000455.1 GCA_903924805.1 uncultured delta proteobacterium
ACTGGAAGGTACATAAAAGTCTGACTCTTCAGGAGAGTCCACCACATTCACCAGTACCCTCTCCTTATGCGCCAGCCTCGCTACTTCGCTGTTTATATCTTTATCATCCGTTGCTGCAATAACCAGAAAACTTCCCTGTATGTCATTGCCGGTAACAGTGCGGTTGTGGATAGATATTAAACTCTTATCAGCTAATTCCCTGATGGTGTCTGTTACTTCAGGTGCTACCACCGTGACCTGTGCGCCGGCAGCAAGAAGCGTTTTTATCTTTCTTGCAGCGACCTCCCCGCCGCCAACAACCAGGCACGGACGATCAGCCAGCTTCAAACAGACACTATAAAGACCGGGCATTGCTAAAATTGAACGCGAAGTAATTATTATTTGAATTCAGCAGTCAGAATTTAAGAATACCCGGTATTCCCGATATTTTCATTCTGACTGCCGGCCCCACAATTAATTGCGCATTTTTGCAAATACTCTCCCCGCCGCTTCTATGGTCATGGTAATGTCATTTTTTGTGTGCGCCAGAGAAATAAATGCAGTCTCAAACGGTGAGGGCGGAAGATAAACTCCCTCTTTCAGCATCCCGTTAAAGAACCGTTTGAATGCCTCAAAGTCACAGTTTTTTACTTCTTCGTAACATGACGGGGGCGTTTCGCAGAAAAATATGGTAAACAGGGAACCGCACTGCTCAACCCTCACGGGTATTGTGCTCCGGTCAGCTGCGCTGCGGATACCTTCGCACAAAAGCTTCCCCATTCTGTCAAGGCGTCCATATCCGTGACTGCCTTTCAATGTCTTCAGTGTTGCAATACCTGCTGCAACGGCAACCGGATTACCCGATAGCGTCCCTGCCTGATACATACCTCCCAGGGGAGCAACCTGCTCCATAATTTCTCTCCTGCCGCCATATGCTCCAATGGGAAGTCCGCCGCCAATAATTTTCCCCAGGCAGGTTATGTCAGGCGCAATATTAAAGAGTGTCTGCGCACCTCCCCAGGCAACCCTGAATCCGCTGATAACTTCGTCAAAAATGAGAAGGCTTCCATAATTTCTTGTTATCCTGCGAAGACCCTTGAGAAATCCGTCCTGCGGGTATACGACACCCATATTGCCCGGTATTGGTTCGACAATCACTGCTGCGATTTCCTCGCCGCGCTCTGAAAATAATTTCGTGCATGCCTGCAGGTCATTAAAAGGCAGAACTATTGTTTCGCCCAGACAGCTTTCCGGAATTCCGCTGCTTGCCGGAATGGTGAGAGTGGCTGCTCCGGATCCTGCTGCTACAAGAAGCCCGTCCGCATGGCCATGATAGCAGCCGGAGAACTTTACAATTTTGCTGCGGTTAGTAAAGGCACGCGCCATGCGAATAGCGCTCATGCACGCTTCGGTCCCGGAATTGACCAGCCTGACCATATCAATTGATGGAAACGC
Organism: uncultured delta proteobacterium; assembly: GCA_903924805.1. Taxonomy (GTDB): domain Bacteria; phylum Desulfobacterota; class WTBG01; order CAIYCZ01; family CAIYCZ01; genus CAIYCZ01. The sequence continues at coordinate 1,435 of CAIYCZ010000455.1, forward strand.
GCTGATAATGAGCTGAGCCATCTCCAGTTCCATCTCCGTGGGCGCACCAAAGCTGCTGCCGTTTTTAGCCGCATGCTGAATGGCTTTAACGACCGCAGGATGTGCATGGCCGAGAATAAGCGGTCCCCATGAGCATACATAATCTACATAGGTATTCCCATCAACATCTTCAATACGGGAGCCTTTGCCGCGGCGGATAAAAAGAGGGTTCCCGCCAACAGCCTTAAAAGCCCGCACCGGGCTGTTGACTCCTCCGGGAATAATCTTCTGCGCTTTCTGAAATAATTTCTTTGAACGAGTCAGCATGGGGGTCTGTCCTTACGTTGTGGTTATGAAAATCTTCCCTGTCGCCTGCACTGTTTGTGCTCACCCATTTTTTTGGGAGAAGACCCTTTATTTTATTCCCATCTTCTGTAAGATGTATGAAACATTAACATGCTGCTCAACGATATCAGCAAGCATGTCATAATTCTTTTCTTTAAATGCTGCGTACGATAAATTATCACCCTGAGCTGACACGTGAGGGTTTGCTATCCACTGCATAAACATATCCCTGAATGCATCATTTTCAAAAATGCCATGGAGATAGGTGCCCCAGACGTTTCCATCCGTACTTGCCACCTCATTCACTGTACCGGAGATTCCCTGAGCACTGTTTCTCCATAGAAAACAAGCCTCATGCTCTGCAATAACAGAGGTTCTTCCCATGTGTATCTCATATCCTTCTACGGGAACGCCGGCGTGCTGTCCCGGCAGATGAAACATGCCGGCTGTCCGGGATGTGATCTTGTCTTTTTCCATCACTGATGAAACGGGAAGAAGCCCCAGACCTTCTATCTCACCGCTACTGTGCTCCACACCATGCGGGTCTTTAATGACTTTTCCCAGCATCTGATAGCCGCCGCAAATACCGACAATTTTTCCCCCGCTGCTGTGGAAATCAAGCAGGGCCTGTGCCATATGGGTTTCGCGCAAAACCCTCAGGTCATAAAAAACATTTTTACTGCCGGGGAGCACCACGACATCATAGAGGTTCAGGCAGTACGCTGAGGTTATATAATCCACATGAAATCGGGTATCTGCTTCCAGGGGATCAAAGTCAGTGTAGTTTGAGATGTGCGGCAACCGTATAACGCCTATGCGTGCCTGCGCCCCGTCTTTGCCGGCAGAAGAAGGCTTCTTTCTTCCTAATGCAACAGAGTCCTCGCCGGGAATGTACAGGTCATTAATGTGCGGTACAACGCCAAGCACCGGCTTACCAGTTCTCTGCTCAATAAAGTTCAAACCATCTTTCAGCAAGGCTGCATCGCCGCGAAATTTGTTTATGACAAATCCGATGAGGAGGTCTCTCTCCCGGGGTTCCAGCAGCTCTACCGTGCCGATGATGGAGGCAAACACTCCGCCCCGGTCAATATCCGCAACCAGCACCACCCGGGCACCTGCATATTCCGCCATGGTCATATTAACCATATCATATTCTTTCAAGTTCATCTCTACCGGGCTGCCGGCACCTTCAAGCACCATGCAATCAAACCGTCCGGAGAGCCGGTCATAGCTTTCAGTAATTTTTGGCCAGAGCAGTTTCTTGAGCGCATAGTACTCGGCAGCATCCATAGTGTCATGCACAATGCCGTGGACAATCACCTGGCTTCCCTTCTCTGAAGTCGGCTTGAGCAGTATGGGGTTCATATCCACATCCGGCTCAATGCCGGCAGCTTCCGCCTGAACCACCTGCGCCCTGCCCATCTCCTTCCCGTCCCTGGTAACATAAGAATTTAAAGCCATGTTCTGCGCTTTAAATGGCGCAACACGAAATCCCTGCCGCTTTAAAATCCTGCAGAAAGCAGCAGTCATAATACTCTTGCCGCTTTCAGATGCCGTGCCGAGAAACATTACAGATTTTGCCATAGTCGTGTTTCGGGTTACGGGTTTTAAAACGCGCGACACGCACTGCGCAGCCCGCAACACGTCGGTTAATATTCAATTCCTTTTTGTGCTTTAATTCCTTTTTTAAAATGGTGTTTAACCTCGCGCATCTCGGTTACCAGGTCAGCACATTCCTGAATACGGGACGGCGCATTCCTCCCGGTTAGTATAATATGCAGGCCAGCGGGGCGATTTTCAAGAAACTCGATAACGTCATCTTCATCAAGCAGCCCGTAGTGGAGCGCATAGTTTATTTCGTCAAAAATGACCATACCGAATCTGCCTGACAGGGAAACCTCCCGGCATTTTTCCCAGGCTTGTGTTGCCAGAGCACGGTCTTCATCCAGAGACTCCTTTTCCCAGGTAAAGCCGCTCCCCATCCGGTGAATCTCAATCTCGGGAATTTTTTTTAAAGACTCAAGCTCACCGTAGTTCCAGCTTCCCTTTAAAAACTGGATGATGCACACCCTGATGCCTGATCCGGCAGCCCGCAGAGCGGCCCCCAAAGCAGCAGTAGTTTTTCCTTTTCCGTTTCCGGTATTGACCATCACCAGTCCCTTTTTCACAGCACGTAGCCTCGCGCAGTGATCATCCAGTTATCCTGAAAGGATGTGTCACCATTGCCAATGATTATCAGACTGAGCATGTCTATTTCATTGTCCAGCAGGTCCTGCAGCGAAGTCCGTATGACTTCCTGCCCCGGCCGGGAAATATTGCGGACAATCGCGCACGGTGTTGCCGCGTCCCGGTAGTGAAGAAACAGGTCAACAGCCTTCCCGATCTGGGCTGTTCTCGTGCGGCTTTTGGGGTTATACAGGCACGTTACAAAATCTGCCGAAGCTGCAGCCCTGAGCCGCTGCTCAATCTTTTCCCAGGGGGTTAACAGATCGCTTAGAGAAATGACTGCAAAATCGTGCATGAGGGGTGCGCCCAGCACTGCTGCAGCAGCAACAAACGCCGGGACCCCGGGGATAACTTCAATTGCTATGTCGCGGGTCAGCGGATCTCTTTGCGCCAGCTCAAGCAGCAGCCCTGCCATACCATAGACTCCTGCATCTCCCCCTGAAACAAGCGCAACTTTTTTGCCCCGGGAAGCTTCTGCAAGTGCTCTCCTGCATCTCTCTTCTTCCCGGTTCATCCCGGTTGCGATAATATCTTTTCCCGCAAGCAGCGGCAAAATCAGATCAATGTAGGTTTTATACCCGGCTATGGTATCACACCGGTGCAGCACATCCCGGGCACGTATTGTCATCTCATCAATATGACCGGGGCCAATACCCACTATAAAAATCATGCCAGTGCTGCTATTCACGCGCATCTTCTCTGCTCTCTCTGATAAGCACAGCAAACGACATCCGGGCAAGGGCAAGTGTGATATTTTTCATCTTTACCTTATTCAGTATAAGCTCCCCTCTCTGAGAGCCGAGTATGGCAGCAGGCTCAGCAACTCCCTGCACGCCAAGTACCCGTCTGGCAACCCGTGATTCCTTTGATGGAACAGGTACGCTGTTGAGCTCTGCGGGAGCAAAGAAGCGCAGTGGAATTCCCTGTTCCTGCGCAAAGGCAATAAGCCCCTTCTCATCCTTTTTTACCGCAATCGTACACATCAGTCGAATTGCTGAAAGCGGAAGACCCCTATTTTTTAAAACCGTTCCGAGGGACTCTCTGATTTCCCGCGCCGACACTCCTTTATTGCATCCGATGCCAACCACGATATCCTTTGGATGGGCAAACAGAAACCGTTCATGCACCACACACCGGGAGGGCGTTTCATGGGAAAACACAACACCTGCGCTGCAGCCTGATGCACAAAGCTCATCAACTGAAGTATAAAAAGACAGATTGTCATGTTCCTCCATGCCCGGTAACGCGCGAAGCTCTGCAGGATAAAACCCGGTTGGTCTGCCGCCAATCATATTCGTCTGAACTTTCTGCAGAGTCTTTTTTGAAAATCCATCACTGCCCAGCCGTTTTATAAGCAGATCAAGCGCAGGAAATCCCCTTACATCGCTTGCCGTCGTAATCACGCAAATACCGTTCAATAGTTTTGCCAGTTTCCGCGCAAGCTCGTTTGCTCCGCCCCAGTGGCCGGACAAAAGGCTTATGACATGTTTTCCCCGGTCATCTATTACCAC
>CAIYCZ010000456.1 GCA_903924805.1 uncultured delta proteobacterium
CCCTTAATATTTCATTTATCAAAGGACGGGCAAGGACTCTTCCTTTATGGTGAGGAATAGTAGTGGTTCTTCCTTCTGGATGTCTATAAAATACATGGCTACCTTTTTGACGAATTTTTTGAAAACCCAAAGAGAACAGCAGTTTCTCCATCCGGTCTGCGTTGATTATCCGGAGTTTGCTCATCAGGCAACCTCAACTTGCTGAATACCTACAAACTCTGGCAGCAGTGCTTTATCTTCGGGAGTCATTTCCTCAAGGCATAATTCGATTACCTCTTTAAGATTTGTTTGTAATTCATCCAGTGTTTCTGCCTGAGTATGAGCACCAGGAATTCCTGGAACAATTGCAACGTATAACCCTGTCTCCATATCTTTTTCGATGTATGCGGTCATTTTACTCATAGAAAAACCTCCATCTTTTATTTCACAAAATATTCAATCCTTACAATCTGTGTTATCTGCGTCCTAAAATATTATGCCGCTGTCGTTCAGAATCCACTGCACAGCATCATAAAGGTCTGCTGCTGTGTGGTCAGGCGGGGTAAGCATGGCCTGTGTGTGGCGGTCAAATTCTATCCTTCCATATCCGGTCATAACCATGATGGCTTTTGCGCCCACTGTATGGGCAAGCTCCACATCACATGATTTATCGCCGATTACAAATGAACAAGACAGATCAATACCAAAATCATTAACAGCCCTGCGTACCATACCGGGCAACGGCTTCCGGCACTGACACTCGATCCGGTACTTTTCAATCACTCCCTCAGGATGGTGCGGGCAATAGTAAAAACCATCAATCCGTGCTCCGTCTTCCTTGAGAAGATTGACCAGCTTCTGATGGATGTCAGGTACCCGCTGTTCCTGAATTAACCCCCTGGCAATGCCTGCCTGGTTGGTAATGACAATGGTTTTAAATCCCGCCGCATTGAGCAGCCTTATTGCAGCACCGGCACGGGGTATTAGCTCAACCTGATCAGGGTGATTGAGGTAACCGATATCGGTATTGATGGTACCGTCACGATCAAGAAATACTGCCGGCTGCGCGTCCCGTGTCATCACTCTTCTGTAAAAACCCGGGCAAATATCTCATCCACGTGGCTGGAGAAAAAGCCGGTATCGCAGTACCCGTCTATCTCTTTTTTGCTCAGATGCCGTGTTACCTCCGGGTCCCGGGCAAGAGCATCTTTAAAATCTATTTGCTCTTGCCACGCCTGAAAGGCGTTCCTCTGGACAAGCTGGTACGCATCTTCGCGCGGCAATCCACGCTGTGTCAGTTCAAGCAGAATTCTCTGCGAATAAAAGATGCCTTTTGTCAGGTTGAGATTTGCCCGCATCCGTTCCGGGTACACCAGAAGATTTTTGATGAGGCTGGTGAACCGTGCCAGCATGAAATCAAGCAGCGTAGTGCTGTCCGGGCCAATGATCCGCTCAACAGAGGAGTGGCTGATGTCCCGCTCATGCCACAGGGCTACATTCTCCATGGCAGCCAGAGCGTTGGAGCGGAGAATACGGGCAAGCCCTGATATGTTCTCGGAAAGAATGGGGTTCTGCTTGTGGGGCATTGCCGAGGACCCCTTCTGTCCGGCAGAGAAATATTCCGCTGCTTCAGAAACCTCGGTGCGCTGCAGATGCCGTATCTCAACAGCAAACGTATCGAGGCTGCTGCCGATGAGGGCAAGAGTAGTAAAAAACTCTGCATGGAGGTCACGCTGGAGAATCTGCGTGGATATGGGTGCAGGCTTGAGCCCGCATTTTTCGCAGACATACTGCTCGACAGAGGGCGGGTTATAGGCAAAGGTCCCGACCGCCCCCGATATTTTCCCATAGCTGATATTCTCCCCGGCAACCGCCATCCGCTTCCTGTTTCGCTTCATCTCGTCATACCAGACCGCCATCTTCAGGCCAAAGGTGATGGGCTCAGCGTGGATGCCATGGGTGCGGCCGATCATAGGGGTATTTTTATACTGGAACGCTTTCTCCCTGAGTACGGCAAGGAGATCATCAATATCCTTAAGCAGGACGTCTGCTGATTCTTTCAGCAGCATGGAAAATGACGTATCAAGCACATCAGAAGAGGTAAGTCCCCAGTGAATATAGCGGGCATCCTCCCCCACATATTCTGCAACACAGGTGGTGAAAGCAATAACATCATGCCTGGTTATCTGTTCAATCTCATCAATCCGCCTGACGTCAAAGCCGGCCTTTTCTTTTATGTTTTTCAGTGATTTTTCAGGTACCAGGCCCAGGCGCGCGAGAGCCTCGCAGGCGGCAATCTCAATCTCAAGCCATGTTTTAAAGCGGTTTTCAGGAGACCAGATTTTTTTCATGATCTCCCGCGAATAACGGTCTATCATTTTTCATCTCCGGTAATAACAATAATGCCACAGAACTGCACAGAAATACACGGAACTTTTCATGTTAATTTTCAGTGTGTTCAGCGTCAATCTGTGACCCTTTATAACTGAGGCAAAATTAATAGG
>CAIYCZ010000457.1 GCA_903924805.1 uncultured delta proteobacterium
GGTGGGCTTCCAGATAATGATGATCAAAAGATATGGCACGTACACACCATTTGATTGCCTCATCAGGGTTATTCTGCATCAGATAGAGGCTGCCGATTAGAACGTGGAGATATGCTGAATTGGCATCGTAGGCAAGAGCGGATTTAAACTCATCAATGGCCTGTGCCCAGTCTCTGTCTGCCTGGTACAATTCTCCCCTGATGACATGATAGTAGAGATCAGAGGGTGGTATTTTTTCTACCGGGCGGCTTGTTGCAGATGGCATTGGCTGTGGCTTAAACACAGGCCTTTTTAACAGCTGCGAACAAGCTCCCGCACAGAGGAGAACAGGTATTAGTAGGATTACCGCGTAGTTTGTAGGTTTCATGCCATTATGTATTTAAATAAAGTAAAGGATATAATTTATTATAATGACATATTATGATTATCTATGCAATATTTTATTGTGCCGGACAATATAAAACTCAGCCCTGTATGTCTGAAAACACTTCTGAAACAGGTCCCAGATCGCTTAACGGTTTGTCAAAATCCTGAGCGTCGCCTATGGTGAGCACTATGGACTGAGACGGGTGAAGATACTCCCGTGCTACACGCTGGACGTCATCCAGGGTGATAGCTTTAATCCGTGAAGGGAAGGTATCAAGAAAGTTGCGCGGTAACTGCTCATATTCAAGAAGCATCTGCTGAGTAACTACCTGAGAGCTGGAGCTGAAAGAAAATATAAAGCTGTTCAGCAATGACTCTTTGGCCCATTCAAGTTCCTGCGCCGTGACGTTATCCCGTATGGAATTCATGATGTCAAGCATAAGTGACAGTGCCTGATGGGTAGTGGAAGACTTTGTCATGCAGTAAGCGCCAAACACTCCATAATCCACATCCCCTCTGAAGAAGCTTCCGACGCTGTATGCAAGACCGCGGGATGAGCGGATTTCAGAGGTAAGCCGTGAGGTAAAACCACCCCCGCCAAGTATAAAGTTAAGGACCTCGAATGTGCAGTAGTCGGGATGAGATTTCTGTGGCGCGAGATGCCCGGTGATGATCGTTGACTGGGGTATTTTTTTCTGCAGATGGAATACCTCGCGGGCTGGCACGGGAAGGGGGAGGGGAACGCGAGGGATATCCTGGTAAGACGGCTTCCAGTCAGCAAACCGTTTCTTAATGGCTTCAATCATTTCCGGGCGTGAAAAATCTCCAGAGACAGCCATGAGTATTCTGTTGGGATGAAAAAATTTCCGCTGAAAGCTGATAAGATCATCTTTTTTGATTCTCCTTATGGATGCAACGGTTGGCAGATTGCCGCGCGGGTTATTTCTGTACAGAAGCTTTTTAAACTGTCGCAAAGCAAGGTTCTGCGGATTATCGTTGGTACGGCGGAGGGAAGCAATTTTCTGTTCCTGCGCAAGCACTAACCGGTCATTGTTAAAGGCAGGGTATCTGAGCAGTTGTGCAAATATATCAAGTGCGCGATCAACGTCTTTTTTAAGAACTGAGAGAGACGCAGTTCCCGGCTCTGTGTCAAGAGATATATCAATTTGTGCGTCCATGTACTCAAGCTGCGCATCTATTTCATCAGGAGATAATTTTGCCGTGCCCCCGGTTCTCATAACACTGCCGGTTAATGCTGCAAGACCTGCACGGTCAGCAGGGTCATAGGCAGAGCCAACGCGTATGGCAGCTGTTAACTCAATGAGAGGAAGCTCATGGTCTTCCAGCAGGTAAAGGACCATGCCGTTTTCCAGTACCATCCGTTCCGGCTGTGGATAATGAACCCGCAGGGGGGTAACCTGCATGGTAGAAGGGTGTTGCAGAAGGCGTGCAGGTGAAAGCATCGAGCAGGACGTATGCACAACATAGAAGCATATGCCTAAAAGTACCCAGGACCATTTTTTAATCATGCCTGTTCTCCTTGCTTGATTGATTAGTCGACGGGCGAACCAGCCGGGCAGCTGTTCTGTTTTCTGCTGTGAGATATTTTTTAGCAACCGCCTGGATATCTGACGGTGTTATTTTATCGATTATTTCCCCGTGCTTTTCCAGATATCTCCAGTCCCCACTTATAATTTTGAAGTACGATAGCTGGCTTGCAAGGCCTGCATTTGATTCAAGCCCGCGAATAAAACTTGCCTGAAGCTGATTTTTGACCTTTTGCAACTCATAGTGTGATACCGGCTTATCCTTAAGCCGTTCGATTTCCTTGTAGATAGCTGAAGCGGCTTCTGTGCAGGTATGGGGCGCCCGGGGAAGTGCTTCTATGACGAAGAGATTCGGATAGCGTGCACCCGGCAGGCCGTTTTCTGTGGAGATACTGGTTGCGATTTTATCCCGGACTATAAGTGATTGATACAATCGTGAGGTTCTGCCGCTTGACAGCAGCGCGTCAATAATATCAAATACATAATCGTCAAATGCCGGCACGGTTGGTTTGTGGAACCCGATAAGCAGCCGGGGTTCGGCATCAAATACCACGTCAATACTCTTTTCGCCCATCTGATCGGGTTCCGCGGTTATGACATGCTCGGGGATAGGCTGAGGGGGGATATTCCCGAAATAGGTTTCTATGAGTTGCAGGGTATCGTCAATCTTTATATCACCGACAATGGCAATGATTGCATTATTAGGCGCATAGTATGATTCAAAAAACGCATATGTCTCTTTTTTACTGAGCGTCTGCAGGTCTGTTTTCCACCCTATGATGGGCACTCTGTATGGATGTGCCGTAAAGGCCGCAGCAAAAAACTGAGACATGAAAATCCGTTCAGGATTTGTTTCATAGCTCTGCCTGAGTTCTTCCATGACCACATCCCGTTCAGAGTAATATTCACGAAATACCGGATTTAAAAATCGGTCTGACTCAATGCGTGCCCATATTTCAATGCGGTTTGCAGGGAGACTCACCTCATAGGTGGTAATATCATTTCCCGTTGATGCATTGAATCCGACTGCGCCATTTCGGGAATAAATAGTATCTATCTCGTCCTTTATAACAAACTTCTTATGTTCGTCCTGCAGCCGTGCGAGATCTCTCCTGAGAGCAGCACTTTTCTCCTTATCCGCAGCGGCGCCCCTTTTCTGCTCCCGGTCAAGCATTTCTCCGATTTCATCAATACGCGCAAGCAGTGCGCGCTCCCGGTAATAGTCTTTGGTGCCCAGAGATTTTGTTCCCTTGAACAGCATATGTTCCAAGAGGTGAGCAGTCCCGGATTTCCCGCGTGCTTCATCAACAGAGCCGACTTTAAAACGCATATAGAGCGCTACTGTCGGTGACTGATGCCGTTCCATGAGCAGCACGGTCAAGCCATTTTTGAGTTTATATTCGTGAACCCGTGCATTCAGGGATAAACCATGAACCGGACACGGTACAGAGAATACAAAAGCGCTGAAGATCAGCACTGGCAACAGGATATAATACTGTCTTTTACCCATAGATGCTCCCTGTACATACGTTCTGTCGTGCAAACCTCATCTTGCCAGGTAACGCTCCATAGAGAACTGTCATCAGGCACGGAGTGCTGTTTGACTTTTTCCCAGTAATACTTTATACATTACCATATATAGCATAAATATTCAAAACTCTCAGGAGATACCAGATTGTTGCGGTTTATACGAGCCTATATATCGGAGATTGTACTGCTTGCTGCAGTAACCTGTCTTTTGGGGGGAATGTACCTGCAGGAGCCGATAATGGTCTTTGACCAGGCAATCCGCATTTGCCTTGCCTGCATAGGAATAGGGTAACCAGCAGCCCGGCACCTTCATGAAACAAAGAATTTCCCAGATAGTCTCAGCTATATTTTATAATGCATATATCAGAGGGTTGCTTATCGGTACCATCTACCAGGGACAATTCAAGCACTTCTGCTGTCCCGGCTTTAACTGCTATTCATGTCCATCTGCGCTCTTTGCCTGTCCTATTGGCATAATTCAGTTTTTTGTGGCCTATGGACCCTATTATGTCTCATTCTATACCCTGGGAATTCTGGGCACGATTGGGTCAATCGGCGGGAGAATTGTCTGTGGATGGGCATGCCCGTTCGGTTTGCTGCAGGATTTGATCTATAAAATAAAATTTCCCAAGTTGCAAATTCCAAAAATCCTGTATGGTGGAAAATATCTGATACTTATCTTCCTGGTCATCATTATTCCCTGGTATACAAAGGAGCCGTGGTTCTCAAAGCTGTGTCCCGCAGGTACTCTGGAGGCAGGGATTCCCCATGTGCTGTATAACCCTGACCTCAGACTGCTGATTGGTACTATATTTACTTTAAAAATTGGTATACTTCTGTTCTTCCTGGTATGGATGATGATAAGCTGCCGGCCTTTCTGCCGCACCACCTGCCCCCTGGGAGCCATCTACTCATTATTTAACAAGGTCAGTTTATTTAAAATTGAAGTAGACGAAACACGCTGTAATAAATGCAACCACTGTTTCAAAATGTGTCCGGTAGGCATGAGAATTTACGAAGAAGGTGGCTCCACAACCAACTGCATTCGCTGCCTGCGCTGTACCGACTGCCCGGCCGGGGCAGTCACCTTTAGCATAAAATCAATGAGACACTATCCGAAGGAAAAAACAGTAACAGATAATGTATCAGCCGGCAGGGAAACAAAGCGGTAAGCTGACGGAGCAGGAGAAGACACATGGTGCCGGGAGGTGCAGGGCTTCATGGTTTGGGTATCGGTTCTCACCCTTGTAATTTATTAAGTGCTTCCCGTGCTTTTATATAGAGTTCTTTTGAGGGATTAGCCTTCAAACAGTGTTGCAGTGCTTTTATGGCTTCAGATGTAGTGCCCTGTTTTTCATAAATCTCTCCGGAAAGAAAAAATGCCGGTGCATAACTGGCATTGAGAGAAAGAGATTTCTGTGAACATTCCAGAGCCTCCTGATATAAAGCCAGAGAAAAATAAATATCCCCCAGGGCGCAGTAAAAATCAGGAAATAGTACATTTTTCGATGCTATCAATTTTCCCTCAGCAACTGCTTCCAGAAATACCCCCCTGTCCTTTAGCGTAGCAAACAGATTCAAGCGTGCTTTTATAAATTCCGGATTGATCCGGATAGCTTCTTTGAAGCATGCTTCAGCTTCTGCTAACTTGTTGAGCTTACGGTACAGAATGCCGAGGCTGTTATGAAGGTCGGGATAGGTTGGATGCTGCGATATATATTCTCTGATAAAGGGTATAAGCATCTCGCACAGTGAAGTATCCTCGTCTTTAAAACTTTTGATAATTGAAATCATATCAGAGAAATCCGGGGTAATTTCGATGTGTCTGTTGAATTCCTCCAGGGCCTGGATGATGGGCGGATCATCACCGGTAAAACTGCTGAGGATGGCAAAGAACTCCTCGGTTGATTGGGGAGATGAGGTGCTGATAAGCGTTTTAAGCACGTTTATCGCCATGGCGAGGTTTTTGTTGCCCTCATCAAGCCTGCTTGCTTCCTCAAGTTCCCTTGCACCGGCACGGAAGTCACCGGTCCGGCAATACAGGATACCGAGTTTAATCTTTGCATCAATAAAAGACGGGTTTATGCGAAGGCAGCGATTGAAGCATTCAATAGCCTCGCTGCTTTCGTTACGTCCGGCGTGAACAACCCCCAGGTAATAATGTATATCTGCAAAATCAGGATACTTTTCAATAATAGCTTTTAAATTAATATATGCATCATGGTAATTCCCCAGATAGGCCTGGCCGATACCAAGTTTTTTACGAGCTTCCACATACTGAGGGTTTATGGTAAGTGCATTCTGAAAGGCCTGCGTAGCGTCAACAATCTTTTTTTGCCCGAGGAGCGCAAGTCCCAGATGAAAGTGAACATCAGCATAATCAGGGTTCGTCAGCAAAATGTCCTTGTAGAGCTGTTCTGCTTTGTACCACATTTTAAGGTTGTGAAAGGCAATCCCGAGTTTTAATTTTGTGGAAAGATGGGAGGGCTCAACCTCAAGAATGACATTAAATGCTTTCATGGCGCCTTCGAAATTACCAAGATTATTGAGGCATATTCCAATAAAATGATACAGTTCGATGTCTCCCAGGTTGAATTGCAGGGCCTTCTGAAATTTCTGGAGCGCGTTTGAATAATCCCCCATGGTAAAAAGAACAATGCCCAAATTGCGGTGTGCCTGCCCGCAGTATACCCGGGAAAGGTTATGGTGGAGGCTGGTTGATGAAGGTTTCTTTTTAAGCAGTTCATCAAACTTTTCAATAGCTTCTTTATACTGATGGTTATTGAAAAGCTCCATTGCCCTCTCGTAAAGGTCATCTCTGCCAAGGGTTATGAAACGCTTTAAAAACTGCATTATCGTTGCTCCTCTATGCTTGTATTGCCGTGCCTCATGTATTATACATGATTATTAGCGGGCGCCTCTTCTTGAGAATACAGCCGGGGGTGTTCGTAAAAGAATTTTAAAATCAAGGGTTAAAGACCAGTTTTCTATATATTGCTGGTCAAGTTTCATCCATTCATCAAAGGTTGTTTCATTCCGGCCATTGACCTGCCATAGGCACGTTATCCCGGGAGTTACTGAAAGCCTCTTTTTATCCCACGGGCGATATTGCTGTACTTCTGCGTGGATTGGAGGTCGTGGTCCGACAAGGCTCATCTCGCCTTTTAAAACGTTAAAGAGCTGTGGAAATTCATCAAGGCTTGAAATTCTAAGAAAATTTCCAAAGCGTGTAATACGCGGGTCATTCGTGATCTTGAAGACAGGTCCATCCATTTCATTCAAGTGTAAAAGATCATCCTGATACTTATCAGCATCCATGACCATTGAGCGGAATTTATACATGATAAATCGTCTGCCATTTTTACCGACCCTTTCCTGGCGGAATAAAATAGGGCCGGGAGAGTCTCTTTTTATAAGAATTGGCAGAATAATGAATATCGGCAGGAAGAGAATAATGAGAGATACGGATAAAAGTATATCAATGAGGCGTTTAAGAAAGAGTTTCTGGGGACTGTGGGGTACCCCTTTGAGAACGAAGAGAGAAATAGTGTCGAGACGTTCTACAAAAATATTTCCTACGTTTTCAAGAATGGTGGATGCGTCAAAGGCAAAGTCAATGCCCTCTATATTGCAGCGAAGTGCAAGGCTGCTGAGCTGTTGCAGATTATGTATGCCGCCGGCAAAGAGAATACAATCAACCACGTTATTTTCAAGAACAGCAAGCAAATCCGTAATCAGGCCTGCTACCGGACAATTACAGAGCTTTTTACCAACCTCTGATTTGTCATCAGTCAGCAATCCAACAACCCTGATGCCCCATTCAGGGTGTGCATTAAAGAGACGGCATGCACCCAGCGCTTTTTCATTTGTTCCAATTATAAGCAGATACCGGATAAAATTACCCTTGCCATGTTCATATCGAATAAACAACGGCAGGCATAGTCTGTTTCCTGTAATGAGTATCCAGACTAATGGAAAATAAATAAGGATAAAGCAGAGGTCTGCCCTGAGAGGATAGTAAATAACCATAAAAGCTAAAAAAATGACAGAGGAAAACAGGCATGAAAAAGCAGTCCGTTGAAGAATAGACACTGTTTTTTGAATGGTTAAAAAACGGTAGCAGTTAAAAAGATAAAGGAAGATGAAGAGCACTATGAAGAGGAGCGGCAAGAGGTGCACGTAACAATTCAAATAATAGGGGAACTCTAAATAGGCAATTTTAGGATAGAGAGGAACATTAAAGAGCCTGCTGCCGAAGGCCATGATTTTTAACGACAGGAATGTACAAATACCATAGGAGATGATTATAGATAGTATATCAAGGAATAATAATGGTGGTGTAAAATACTGTTCCTGTTCCCGTATCATAATTTAATTGACGTACTCAAATAGTGTTCTTTCACAAACCATCAATAATCAGCAGTTGAAAAAGCCGGCTAGTCAGCCGACACTTTAATGATAGTATACGCTATTAATAAGTACTTTTAAAACAGAATTTTATTTCGGAAATATAGCGTCAATTGTCAACAAAAATATTGCTAAAATGAAATGTTAAACACAGAAACCTAACATAAATTATGAGGGATAAACTTGCGCATTTTAAGTATAAAGAATAGTTGCATCCTATCTGAAAAGACTAAATGAAACAAGCCCCATGACCAGCTTATGGAATAGCCATGACAGTATGAGTATAAACAGTAAGAATAAACTGAATTCAATTGCCAGGGTTGGCAGGTCAGTATGTTTAATAATAGGATTGTATTTTATAAGAAAAGCCCCGTGAATAAGAAAAAGTTCATAGGATATGGTGCCACAGAAATAAAGGAAATAACTCACATAATGCTTAAAACCTGCATATCCGGAAATAATCAGCAACGCTGCAGTTAATAGAATACTGTTAATTTCATTACCGCATTTAAACACTATATAAGGGATATGTTTTTCTGTGAAAGAAATCA
>CAIYCZ010000458.1 GCA_903924805.1 uncultured delta proteobacterium
AGCGGTTAGTAAGAAGGATATGCCCTCGTTGCAAGGTTGAGACTGAGCCCCCCATAGAACTCATGGGGGGTAAATTCCCGCCCCTGAAGACTTGTTATAAGGGTACCGGATGCACTATCTGCCAGAATACCGGATACCGGGGGCAGGTTGGCATCTACGAGTTTTTACCTTTGGATACAAACTTGAAGAAGCTGGTCGCCATGGACGCAACTGAGTACGAACTCTGGAGCGCCGCACGGGAATCCGGCATGGTGACTCTTTTTGAAGATGCCTGGCAAAAGGTCAAAGAGGGCCTCACCACGGTAGAGGAAGTGATTGCAAAGATTCCCTTTAAAGCGCTCCATACGGGGATACGGGGGCTTGAAGAAGAACACAAAACCAGGGTTCTGTTATATAATGTCCCGGATACAGAGCGGAACATAATCAGCACAACCCTTGATCCGGACAGCTATGAAGTTATCCAGGTAACGGGAGAGGGGTTTATGGATGCAACCAGAAGGACAAACCCTGACATAATGCTGATAGAATCCTCGCAGGATCTGTTTACCTTATTAAAAGAGCTGCGCAGCGACATACGCTATGCGTATACGCCGGTATTTGTTCTTGCAAGCCCTGATGAGACCACCTATAAGAATAAAGGCTTTGAGCTGGGAATAAAAGATCTCATTTACCGGCCCATAGATCCACGGAACCTGTTTACTATGATAGATCACTGTCTTAAAGTGAATTAGCGGGAAGAGCGGGTTGCAGTATGGCAAAGGGACGAATCTTTAGCGGCATTCAGCCAACCGGCATTATTCATCTGGGAAACTATGTAGGAGCGATTCAGCAGTGGGTTAAGCTCATGCAGAACTATGAGTGCATCTATTGCATTGTTGACTATCACGCCATAACCATTGAGTATGAGGTGACGGCGCTGCGTGACAATATTATGGAAGCTGCTGTCACCCTTCTTGCCTGCGGGCTTGACCCGGAGCACTGCACGCTGTTTGTGCAGTCGCGGGTGCCGGAACACACCGAACTCACCTGGATATTTAACTGCCTTTCGCCCATTGGCGATCTTGAGCGGATGACCCAGTTCAAGGAAAAATCCCAGCAGCACCGTGAAGATATCACTATGGGCCTGCTTGATTATCCCGTGCTCCAGGCAGCAGACATACTTATATATAAAGCAGGTTTTGTACCGGTTGGCGAAGACCAGGTCCAGCACATCGAGCTCACGCGCAGGATTGCCCGGCGTTTTAATAACCGGTTTGGAGAAACATTTCCCGAACCTCAGGAAATTCTTACACCGACCTCGCGCATCATGGGCACTGACGGAAAAACCAAGATGTCCAAGTCGTTAAATAATTACATCGGGATACTGGAGCCCCCGGACGTGATATGGGAGAAGCTCAGAACCTCGGTAACGGATGAAAACCGCAAGCGCAGAAGTGACCCCGGCAATCCTGACATTTGCAACCTGTTTACCATACATAAAGTGTTTTCTTCTGCTGATGATAGTGCGAGAATCAACAGGGAATGCCGCACTGCAGAAATCGGCTGCGTGGAGTGTAAAAAAATTCTTTACAACAACATGATGGCACATCTGCAGCCCATACAGCAGAAGGCTAATAAATTGCGGGAAACTCCTGCGGCAATCATCTCAGCCCTGAACGAGGGCGCGGAGCGGTGCAAGAAAATTGCCGGGCAGGTAATGCAGGAAGTCAGGGAGAAGGCGGGCATACGATAGCAGAGCACAGAACACAGACAACAGATATAAGACATACAGATACCATATAATCAGAAGATAGAAAGTCTGTAATCTGACTGTCTGTCATCTGTACTGTCTGTTTTTTTACTTATGGGCCTATTTGATAAATTCAAAAAGAAAGATAAGCACAGCGACAAGGTGCTGGTAATCGGCCTTGACGGTGTGCCCTATTGTCTCATACAGGACCTCACCCGGAAAGGGCGCATGCCGAATCTTGCGCGCCTTTTGCAACAGGGGTCGGCAGGCAACATGGAATCCTCAATGCCGCCGGTATCATCGGTCGCGTGGACAACCTTTATGACCGGGGTAAACCCTGCCAAGCATGGCATCTTTGGCTTCATGGAGAAAAAGGATGACTCCTATGACATATATTTCCCGAATGCAACCCATGTAAAGTCGCCTGCTATCTGGGATATGCTGGGCAGAACCGGTAAAACCACCATTGCCGTTAATATCCCGCAAACCTATCCGGCACGAGAGATCAGCGGTATTATTATCTCGGGCTTCATCTCCATTGACCTTGAGAAAGCCGTGACCCCGTCACGGCTGCTGCCGGTATTAAAGGAGATGGACTACCGCATTGACGTGAATTATCAGGAGGCGGCAGAGAAGAAGGATGAGTTCTTCGGCGATCTCTTCTACACGCTGAAAAAGCGCCGCGAAGCTTTTCTCTACCTTATGGAGAAAGAGCCCTGGAATCTTTTCATCGGCGTTTTTACCGGGACCGACCGGCTGCAGCACTACTTCTGGGGAGACTATGCCGACGAGCATTCCGCTTATCACCAGCAGTTCCTTGATTACTACACTGCTATTGATAAAATTATCGGGGAAATGCTTGACCGGGCGGGTGATGAGACGCCATTAATAATCCTTGCTGACCACGGATTTTCCCTTTTAAAAAAAGAGGTGTTTTTGAACGCCTGGCTTAAACAGAAGGGGTTCCTAAAGCTGAAAAAGGACCCGCCGCAGTCATTTGGCGACATCCATCCTGAGTCAACTGCTTTTGTGCTTGATCCCAGCCGCGTTTATATAAATATGCACAGTGTGCCCCGGACAAAATATCACGATGTCTGCAAGCAGCTCACCGAGGGGTTTTTAGGCCTTAAAGACGAAGAGACAGCCGCGCCTCTCATCCGCCGGGTATATACAAAGGAAGAGATATTTTCCGGCCCGTTCATGGATAAAGCACCCGACCTTGTGCTGTGGAGCGCTCCGGGATATGACCTGAAAGGGGCTATCAGCAAAAACGAAATACTCGGCACAGGAAAGTTCACCGGCATGCACACCTTTGATGACGCATTCCTGTATATCCGGCAGGCCCCGTCCCTTCCCGCCAAACCGCGCATCTGCGATGTGGCACCAACCATCCTGAAGTATTGTGGAATCTCCATCCCGGAGTATATGGATGGAACCCCCCTCGTGTAGGGATCCTCATGTATGCACCCCTTACCCCTCCGGCAGAACCTATCTAATGGGTTGTTGAAAAAGTTGTTTTCCCCAGGGTGGATGAATCTCCCTTATTGTTTACATATATTTTACATTACGGAAATAAAAAGGATACATTGCTTTGCTATACTCACCAGCAATACGGTCATAGAGCGGATAGTACAATCACCTCTGCATGATGAAACCTTTTATCTGTATGCTTTCACTCTCGATAAAAAGATTGTCATCGCAGAAAGGTGAAAACGTCTATGAAAAACAGGAGAAGCTATGAAGCCACAGAGTTCACGGAGAAATTCTCTGTGTCAAAATGAATATCCTTTAAAAT
>CAIYCZ010000459.1 GCA_903924805.1 uncultured delta proteobacterium
ATAAAAATTAATTTTTATCATTATAGGCCATATCATTTTTATTTTCAAAGCAGGATTATTCATGATATTCACTATCTTATAAATTTTTTAGCTATGCACCAGTAAATTAAGGTTGTAGTTCTAAATATCATAGGTGCATTAACCTATGGAAGTTTTAAAACAGGGCTCATCAGGCTCAGAAGTCAGACAACTCCAGAAAAAACTAAAAGAGCTTGGCTTTAATCCCGGCCGGGTCGATGGAGTTTTTGGCCCTGCAACAAAAGCGGCTGTAATAGCTTTTCAGAAAAGTAAAGGCATGGTAGCTGATGGGAATGTGGAGCCGAAAATGCTATCCGCCTTAAATCAGGGAACAAATATTAATACTGTCTCAGTCATTCCCCTTGTGACAGTCGATATTGTCTCAAAAATGTTTCCCTTCACTCCTCCCTCCAATATCAAGGCAAACCTCCCTTATGTATTATCTGCATTGGAAAACGAAGAGCTCACGGATAAGAATATACTGCTTATGGCTCTCTCAACCATTCGGGCTGAGACAGAAAGCTTTGAACCCATCAGTGAGTTCATTTCCCGTTATAACACTTCACCTGGCGGCCGTCCCTTTGATCTGTATGATTATCGCCGTGATCTGGGGAATATGGGACCGCCTGACGGAGAAAGATATAGAGGCCGCGGCTTTATCCAGTTGACCGGTCGAATTAATTATAAAAGATATGGAGAAGAGCTCGGGCTTGATGATCAGCTGCTTTCTGAACCTGAGCGCGCAAATGGGGATGAGGCTGCTGCTCAACTGCTTGCAGTATTCCTCAAAAACAAAAAGGCACGGATTATAGATGCGCTACAAGATAATGACCTAAAAACGGCGCGGCAGCTTGTCAATGGCGGCAGTCATGGTTTAGACAGGTTTACTGAGGCATTCAGGATTGGAGAAAGACTTATAGTATAAGAGAAGTCAGAATTCAGAAAGCAGAAGACAAAAGCAACAGAAAAAAACAATGAAAGAAGTAAGATACAAGCCCATAGGCATAATTCATTCTCCCTTTAAAGATATTGAAGGCATGCCTATACAGCCATCAGGTGCACAGGGGATTGCAGGAACAGTGGAAATAGAACCAGCTTATGCTGACGGGCTAAAAGACCTTGAGGGATTCTCCCATATCATGCTGCTCTACCATTTTCATCTCTCTAAAGGTTACTCGCTCGAGGTTAAGCCTTTTCTGGACAATGCACTGCGCGGGGTATTTTCTACCAGAGCGCCCAGACGTCCAAATGCCATGGGTCTGTCTGTAGTGCGACTCTTAAGAATTGAAGGCAGCGTGCTGCACATTGAAGACGTTGATATAGTGGATGGAACGCCACTACTTGATATAAAGCCCTATGTCCCGGAATTTGATGTAAGAGAAGTGGTGAAGACAGGCTGGCTCTCAGAAAGAGCATATAAAGTCTCCGAGATAAAATCTGATGAACGGTTTAAATAACTATTTCTATTCATACCACAACTTTATCACTTTTACCTTCATTAACAAAATAGAGCAAAACTCCGCCAAGTATAAAAAATACTGCCACTGAGGCGATGCCCGCCCGGGGGTTACCGGTTATCTTCCCAACAGCACTAATCAATACTGGCCCAAAGATAACGGCAAATTTCCCGAGCATGTTGTAGAACCCGTAAAATTCTCCTGCCTTGTCTTTGGGGATTAATCGTGAATAATAGGAACGGCTCAATGCCTGTACCCCGCCCTGCACCAGACCAATCATAACAGCCAGGATATAAAATTCTCGCTTCTGGTTCATCGTGACAGCCCAGATGACGACCGCTACATAAACCACGAGTCCAAAGTAAATTGCCTTCTTAGGTCCGACTTTTTCACCAAGCTTACCATAGACTATGGCACTCGGGAAGCCGACAAACTGGGTAATCAACAATGCAAGGATCAGATCGCTGGATGCGAAGCCAATTGAGAGTCCATAGTCAACTGCCATGCGGATAATGGTATCTATGCCGTCAATGTAGAACCAGTAGGCAAGCAAGAATA
This sequence comes from uncultured delta proteobacterium, assembly GCA_903924805.1. Classification (GTDB taxonomy): domain Bacteria; phylum Desulfobacterota; class WTBG01; order CAIYCZ01; family CAIYCZ01; genus CAIYCZ01. The sequence goes on from CAIYCZ010000459.1 coordinate 2,034, forward strand.
AACCTGTGTTTTTCATGGAACGGATTTCAGATACGGTGAGATATAGTTGTCTTAACCCATCGCGTACCGGTGTTTTCGATCTTTGTTCGCGAGCTTCTGTTTCAGGGACAAAAAGCATGATAGGGATGGTAAAAACCGCCCACCACAACCCGACTAAAATAAAAGATACCCTGATTGCCATGGTTGATCCGGCATCACCAACGCCGAACCCGAAGGTCTGGGGACTCAACGTCATCCAGACATTCAGGGCAAACAGCAGTCCTCCGCCAAGATAGCCCAGTGCATAGCCAAGTGCCGATACATAGTCAATCTTCTTCTCGCTTGCCACTCCGGGGAGAAGTGCATCATAAAAAATATTTGCGCCTGAAAAGCCAACAACTGATAGCACGTACAGAGCTGCTGCTGCCTGCCAGTGCCCTTTCTGCACCCAGAACAACACCACGGTCATTACTACGCCAAAGTACGTGAAAAAAACGAGGAACTTCTTTTTTACCCCTCCCCGGTCTGCAATCGCACCCAATATGGGTGCAAGGATTCCCATGAGGAGCCCTGAAAATGAATTAGCCAGCCCAAGCTTTGCTGTTGAAACGGTCACATCAACCCCGGTGCTCCAGTACATCTTGAAGAATACCGGAAAGAATCCTGCCATCACAACGGTGACATAGGCGCTGTTTGCCCAGTCATAAAAAGCCCATGACCAGATAGATTTTTTTTGATCAACCACGGTGACTCCAACTCTGAAAATAAAATCTGGAACTTAAGAAACTCAGAATAAAAATGAGCAGGGAAACAAAAAACAGGCCACAGAATTTCACAAAAATCGTTGAATCTTAACATAAAATTATTCTGTTTGTCCTGTATATTTGAGTGGCTTATATTAAAATGCAGGGGTCTAACAACGGTTTCTGCCTTTTTTCGTTTAAAAGAATTTGACTTCCCCATAATGATATTTGATAATTTCTCTGCATGAAACAGGAAACCACAGAGGGCACAGAGAACTGCCCGGTGTTCTCTGTGGTTTTGTTCTCGTAACGAAAGGAGGAACGTATGATACAGGATGTTATTAAAAAGATACACTGGCTGGGCCATGACGGCTTTAGAATTGATAGTACAAAAATTATCTATTTTGACCCGTACCAGATAAAATCAATGGTGCCCGCTGACATCATCTTTATCAGCCACGACCACTTCGACCACTGCTCAGAAGATGATATTAAAAAAATTCAAAAGAAGGACACCGTCATCGTAACTGATGCCGCGACTGCTAAAAAGCTGAAAGGCACTATCAAAGTAGTAAAACCGGGGGATAGGCTGACTGTGGAGAATATAGCAGTTGCGGTTGTGCCCTCCTACAATACCAATAAGAATTTTCATCCAAAAGCTTCCGGGATGCTCGGTTTTATTATTACTATTGATGGTGTGAGGGTTTATCATGCGGGTGATACTGATTTTATCCCTGAAATGAGCAGTATCAAAACCGATATTGCCCTCCTGCCCGTTTCAGGCACCTATGTCATGACCGCTGAGGAGGCAGTCAGCGCTGCTCTTGCCATTAAGCCAAAAGTAGCTATACCCATGCACTTTGCTGCTATTGTGGGCTCGGAACAGGATGCGAAGCTGTTTGCTGAAAAATTGGCCGGTAAGGTTGAGGTGGTTATTTTAAAACAGGAATAATGCAAGCTAACAGCGGTCAGCCATTAGCTGTCAATTTAAGGGAATCCTTTTCGCACCCAAAAGGGTGCAGCTACCTTCCCTTTATCGTTAGTAGTCGCAGACTTTAGCCTGCGTTAAGTTCACATGGAAGCAGCATATTTAAAGGCTTATAAAAATGGGTTTCTTCAGGAGCGGATTAAAAAAGCTCTTTCTATTTTAAAGTGCTGTGTCCTGTGCCCGCGCACCTGCAAAGTAAACCGTCTGGAAGGAGATCGGGGTGTCTGCCGTACCGGTCGGTATGCAAAAGTATCAAGCTATGGCCCGCATTTTGGTGAGGAAGACCCGCTGGTGGGGACCGGCGGTTCAGGCACTGTCTTTTTTACCCACTGCAATCTGCTCTGTGTCTTTTGCCAGAACTATGCTATTAGCCACCGGGGAGAGGGCTTTGAAGTTGCGCCTGATGGACTTGCCACCATAATGATACAGCTGCAGGAGCGCGGCGCCCATAACATCAATTTTGTTACTCCATCACATGTGGTGCCGCACATCCTTGAGGCTCTTCCCCGCGCAATTGAAGATGGATTGAATGTCCCATTAGTATATAACTGCGGCGGCTATGAAAGCATCAAGACGCTTGCGTTGCTGGATGGCATATTTGATATATATATGCCTGATTTAAAATTTGCTGATGACACTATTGCACAACGCTATTGCAATGCGCCTGACTATCCTGAGCGGGCAAAGGCTGCTGTTAAGGAGATGCATCGCCAGGTGGGGGATTTAATAATAAATGAACGCGGGATTGCCGAGCGCGGACTGCTGGTCCGGCACCTCGTCATGCCGGAGGGTAAAGCCGGCACCTATGAACTGATGGGCTTTCTGGCCGGGGAAGTTTCTAAAAATACCTATGTAAATATTATGAATCAGTACCGGCCTTGCGGTGATGCTGCAAAATTCAGGGAACTTTCCCGCTCTATCACTTCAGAAGAGTACCATGAAGCTATTCAGGATGCTAACGCAGCAGGCATTACCAGACTTGATCAGCGCATGCAGAGGGGGGTTTTTCTTTAGCGTTGGCTTTTTTATAACCTTACGATAATTTCATCAAAAAGCTTGACAAAGCGGAAAAATGCTATAATCTTGTGACACTCCAATAAGAGTGTCACAAGATTGCTGAAACATGCTGCACCATTAACTTAAAAATCATAGGTCTAATCAAAAAGAGGTAAGGAGGTGATACCGGGTAATAATAAGAATGAAGAAAAAAACAGACATAAAACATCGTGTATAAATTAAAGATAATATTATGTAAAGCATTCTCAGAAAGAAGGTGTATAGAAATGAAAAAAAGTCTTTATGTTCTATTCATCGCCATTATGCTGGCACTCGGTGCTATCACCGTGGTGTCTGCCGGAGAAGTGGACATATTAGTGCAGAAACTGGTTGAAAAGGGGATTCTCTCACCGGCAGAGGGGGAAAAGATTTTAAAAGAAACCAAGCAAGAGGCTGCCAAAGAAAAACAGGAAACGGTCAAGGAAGCAAAAGCAGCAATTGCACAGGATGTGAAGGAGGGGAAATATTCCATGGTACCCGACTGGGTACGGAAGACCAAACTCACCGGTGATTTCAGGCTGCGCTATCAGTGGGAGAACCGGCAGGTTGATAGCACGTCTAATTCTGATTACGACCGCAACCGGGGCAGGTTCCGGGTGCGGCTGGGCATCGAGACGGAAGTTGCCAAAGACCTCAAGTTCCTGTTTGGTCTTGCAAGCGGCAGCAACGATCCGCGCTCCACCAACCAGACCTTCAGTAACACCTCTGACAAAAAACAGATTAATATTGACTATGCCTATGTGGACTATGCCCCCTATAAATGGCTGAAGGTGCAGGGTGGTAAAATGAAAAATCCCATCTACAAGATATCTGAACTGATGTGGGATGAAGACATCAACCCGGAAGGTGCTGCCGGTGAGTTCACCTGGAATATAAATGAGAGTTTTGGCCTGTTCTTAAACGCAGGGGTATTTGTAGTGGATGAATACGCCAAGGATAGCAATGATCCCTTTATGTACGTGATACAGCCAGGATTCACCTGGAAGCCGACCGACTGCACACAGGTAAAGTATGCTCTGGGCTACACGGAATTTGATAATCTGAAGGGAAACACGTTTAAGTATACCAGCAATACCAACACCTATGTGAAGGACAAAAAAGGCAACAAGGTGTTAAGATATGATTACAATGATATCACCATGGCAGGAGAACTCGGGTTCAAGCGGCCGTTCTGGGGCAGGATACCGTATTTTGCGTTGATTGCCGAGTATGCGCAGAACACCCATCCGTCAAGCAATAACAACGCCTATCTGGCGGGGCTGTATTTTGGGCATGAGAAGGTAGGCGACAAAGGGCAGTGGCAGTTTAAATACCAGTGGCGGCGGATTGAAAGTGATGCAGTGCCCGACTTCCTGCCCGAATCAGAATTCTATTCTGGTGCCACCGGGGTGAAAGGCAGCAAGCTGGCCTTCCAGTACGGGTTGCTGAAGAATGTGTGGTTAGGAATAAACTTTTACGATGTTCAAAATATTCATGGCACTCGACGAGCACAAAACATGATGCAAACTGATTTGAATTTCAGATTTTAATGCACAACAGGTAAATTAACCTATTACGCCTCTTGACCACCCACCAATTACGGGTGGTCAAGAGGCGTAATAGTATCAAACTTCACACTCGTGCTGATAAAAACCTGCCACCCGGTGCGCACCCCTTATTCATATTTCAGTTACCCCCTGTTTACAGACTTCTCTCATGTATTATCCGCCGGATAGTTTACTCATTAAAATTTACTTTTAATTTTTTATTAAAACTACTATAGTGGACGCTAACGTAGAGACCCCGCTGTTACGTCTAATACGAGCATAGGGATCTTCTTGAAAAATTCTGTAGAAAATAGTAGTACGGTGATCAGGAGATGTTAATGTCTCATGAACAAATTAGTTGCACTGGTAGATGATGAGCCAGATATTGTAGAGCTGGTATCTCTGCATCTGCAGAAAGCCGGTTTTAAAGTGAAAGGGTTTTCTAACGCCGAGAGCTTTTTAACGTTTCTCAACTCTCAGAAGCCAGATCTGATTATCCTGGATTTGATGCTACCCGATGCGGATGGCCTTGAGATTTGCAAACATCTAAAAAAGAAGGATGGGTTATCTTTAATCCCTGTCATCATGCTCACCGCTAAGGGTGAAGAAACAGATAAAATATTAGGGCTGGAGCTGGGAGCAGATGACTATATTACCAAGCCGTTTTCACCCAAAGAATTGGTTGCCAGAGTAAAAGTAGCCTTAAGAAAACAGGAATCAAAAGAATTAACAACAAAAATTCAGATAGGCGCTATCCTTATTGATCCAGAAAAATACGAGGTTTCGGTTGACGGCAAGAGAATAGACCTCACCGCCACAGAGTTTAAGATTTTAAAGCTTCTTGCATCACAGTCCGGCTGGGTATTCACCCGGGATACTATTTTAGATTATCTGTGGGGAAAGGAAAAAGCGGTCGTTGACAGAACCGTGGATGTGCACATAAAGAATTTAAGAGAAAAGCTTGGTACTGCTGGACAGTATATTAAAAATGTACGGGGCATAGGATATAAGCTGGAAGCATGAAAAAATCGCTCTTTGCCAAGACGTTTGGCGGGTACATAGTAATTACTGTTATTCTCTCAGTCTTTATACTCATTTTCTCGTTTAAAACGATTAAAGAGTACTACATAGATTCACTCACCCAGGACCTTATCAATCTCAGCATTACCCTTGAAACAAAGATAACCTCACTGGTAGCAGAGAAGCGCTTTCAGGAGCTTGACTCTTTTGTTAAGGAGCTGGGTAAACACATACACACCCGCATTACCGTTATTGACCCTTCTGGCATCGTGCTTGCAGACTCTGAAAAAAATCCCGGGGGAATGGAAAAGCACAATATCAGGGCCGAGATAATGCAGGCCCTGCAGGGAGGGATCGGTAAATCGCTGCGCTTCAGTACAACCGTTAAAGAAGAGATGCTGTACGTTGCCATGCCCATTGAATTGAACGGAACCATCCTGGGAGTTGTCCGGGTCAGTTTGTTCATCAAGGACATTGATAAAATTCTTGATAAAATAAAGATGAGTATCCTGTATAGCGTCATCGTAATTTTAATTATCTCGCTTCTTGCCTCTCTGTTTTTTTCAAACAGCCTGACACGGCCAATACGTGCGTTGATTACAGCCTCGCGCCGGGTAGCCTCCGGAGATTTCAGTGCAAAGGTACTGCTAAGAGTAGATGATGAGTTTAAAGAACTCGGAGACAGCTTCAATTACATGACAGATAGGATGAGCGCCTTATTTGCAGAAGCGTCCGAGAAAAAAGAGGAACTGACCAGTATCATCTCCTCAATTCAAGAGGGCCTGCTGGTGCTTGACCGAAGGGGAAAAATAATTCTTAGCAATGAAAGCATGACAAATAGTATCAGTACTGGAGCCGTTGACGGGAAGCCATACTGGGAAGTCATCAGGGAGCCTCAATTCAGTGAACTGGTCAACCGGGTGATGCATGACAGGCAAAACTACCGTGAGGATCTAACGTTCAATACCAGGACATTTTCATGCAGCGCTACATTTCTTGGAGCCCATGAACAAACAGTTATTATTTTTCACGACATCACAGAGATAAAAAAACTTGAGAAAATAAAAAAAGATTTTGTAGTAAATGTCTCCCACGAGCTGCGCACCCCGCTTACTGCAATCAAGGGATTTGTCGAGACGCTTGATGAAGAAATAGATGATAACCAGCGACAGTACCTGACTATCATAAAACGGAACACTGACCGGCTGATCAATATTGTTCAGGACCTGCTGCTACTCTCCGAGCTGGAAGAAAAGGGATCGGATCTGCACGTGGAAGATATTGATCTCAAAGGCATGCTCGAACAGGTCCGGAAAATTTTTGAGCCCGCGCTGCGTGAAAAAGGCCTCTGCCTGGGAATAGAACTAAACGGCGCTGTCCCTCCCCTTAGAGCAGATGCGTTCAAATTAGAACAGGTGTTTATCAACCTGATTGACAATGCCATCAAGTATACAGAGAGGGGGGGGATAACGGTCAGGCTACGGCACCAGGACAATACTGTTGCGATAGAAATACAGGACACCGGCATCGGCATACCCCGAGAGCATGTGCCCCGGATCTTTGAGCGGTTCTATGTTGTTGACTCTTCCCGCTCCAAGCAGCTTGGGGGAACCGGTCTGGGGCTTTCAATAGTCAAGCACATTGTACTCCTCCACAATGGCACGATTAACGTAACAAGCACTCCCGGTAATGGAACAACAGTTATCATAACCCTGCCCCTCAAAACTTCCGCATAGCCATTCTTCTTCAAAAATTCACACAGCCTTCATATTCCCTTAACAGTCATCTCTTAAAGTATTAAACATCAAGCCCCCTCCAGCCTCTAATTAAGAGGCATCTGTGCAGCGCCTGCCTTTATGAGGCTGGGCCGCTGCACAGATAATAACAACCCTAACCAGAAGTTAATTGTTATCCTATGGAAAGTTTGAGCATAGCAGAGAAAACGCAAGTGGAAGGGCATCATCATCCGGTAATTAAGGAGATAAGAGCCAGAGCATATCAGGAAGTAATCAATATGGCCATGGTGCTTAACAAACCGGTAACCGGCTATCCGTTTTCTGAAATAGTTCTCAGCCTCACGCAGCTATTAGACCAGACAGCAGTGCTATGGAGCAAGGGTGAAATAGACCCGTTTGCTGAGATCCGCACCTCGCGTGATGATGCTGAAAAACTCTCAATGGGTAAAACACTCCGCATCGGCATCTACCCTGTTGCTGCCAATCCATTACACTGGGCACATGTGCTTATCGGCCTATCTGCTCTGGTGAAGTTCAGACTGGATAAAATAATTTATGTAATTTCCGGAAGCGACCCTCGCAAGCCGGAGCTCATCTCTGCTGAAATCCGGTATCTCATAGGGAAAAAGGTGTTTGATATGTTTGCTCCGCTGTTTGGGTATTCACCCATCGCCTTGGGGGATTATTGTGATGGCGAGATTAATATTTTTAAAATACTTGCTTTAAATCCGCAGCAGAAGATTGATGCATTCTATATCGTGGGAGCGGATCACTATCATCGCATCAACCCGGTAACAGGCAATCCTGACACCATCCAGAAACTGGAAAATAATATTACCCGTAAAACTCATTCGTTTAACGCTGCCCTGCACAGCGTTTCTGCAATCTTTATAGAACGTGGCTCTCGAGAACAGGTCATTGAGACAGATCTCAACGTCTCGTTTATTCCTGAAATCTCATTTACTGCATCATCCACCATGATACGCGAAGCATTTCAAGGGATACGTTCTTTAGATACGCTTGCGCTCCTGCCCTTCACGGCATACCGGTATGCAGATGAGCTGGGCATCTACGGCGCAGGTTATGAGAGTACCATGAACAATAAGAACCACTGCCTGCAAGGCAACGAGAAGTTACAGATGTCTCGAGAGAACAATTGGACTGCCTGCCCTGCAGAAGGTTTACTCTATGCGTAGCAGAGCATTTACTCGGGTTATTGCTTGTCAAGCAAACCGCAATAAAGCGCTGAAATAAAAAAATATTTCATACTCTAAAGAGACAAGGGGTGAAAAAAAGCATTCTTAACACAAAATTAACAGACTACTTATAGGGACTTAACAATGCCTGAATAAAATTGACCTATAATTTTTATTATGTTTTTAGAAACCATTAAACAAATCAAAAAGGAGGAAAAAGAATGAAGAAAAGAAAAACAGCAGTTAAAACATTTGGAGCACTTATGGCAGGTATTCTGCTTCTGGGAATAACTTCTCAAGTAATGGCAGCAGAATATGGTGATGATTTCGAGGTTCTTCTCTTAGGCCCGAATGTAACCAGGAGTATTCAATATAACCTGGGTGGTACACTTCAGGACGATCTCGGTTATTTCCACACGACGTATATTATTGCTATACCAGATCTTAAAAAACCAGCTCCCCTGGATATCACCATCACCACTACACCAGCGGTAAAGAGCCCTGACGGCGCCACAGTACTCAGCGATGTGTTGATGAGAGTTGATGGAATTATAGATATTACCCCTACCTACAAGTTTGGCTATGCAAGTGGCGGCCTCTCCCAAAAGATTACAGGGATACAGCCAGCTGGCATCGGAGTCATTTTCACCTATGGAGTTGCTGAAGTCAATGATCCCGTGTACCCCATTACCGTAAAACAGAAATTCGAATGCGTTCCAACACCGAAAAAATAATGCGGGAGTTAAACCGAGATCATTTGCTCGAACACTTGAAAGTAATGAAAGGAGGATATCTAAATGAAAAAACTTTTATTAATGTTTTGTATTTCTTTCCTGCTGATGATAAACTTTAAAACAGCAGTATTAGCAGTAACAGAGATGGAAATACTGGTGGAAAGGCTTGTTGAAAAGGGAATCCTGACGCCGGCAGAAGGCGATAAGATTTTACGAGAATCCCAGGCAGAGGCGACCAAACAAAAAGAAGCAGTGATAAAGGAAGCAAAAACAAAGATATTGCCTGACTGGGTGCAAAATACCAAGTTAACCGGTGACTTCAGGCTGCGCTATCAGTGGGATGACAGGGACGGCTCCTACCAGCGCAACAGGTTCAGATTCAGGGCACGGCTTGCTCTCGAGACTAAAATTGCAGATACCCTAAAGGTCGTCTTCGGTATCGCCAGCGGCCCCACTGACCCGCGTTCAACAAATCAGACCATGTCGGATGTTTTTTCCCATAAGCAGCTCAACATTGACCTGGCCTATGCTGAATGGACACCGTATGCATGGGTAAAGGTTACAGGCGGCAAGATGAAAAACCCGGTGTATACCGTCGATCAGCTCATCTGGGACTCGGATATACGGCCGGAAGGAGTTGCAGCACAGTTTAACCAGAAATTTACCGATGGTGTAAGCGGGTTTTTAAACACAGGGGTATTTATTCTCGGTGAGAATGCCAAGGACAATAATAATCCGTATATGTTTGTAATTCAGCCCGGCATTGAATGGAGAATCACCGACTGTACGAAACTGAAATATGCGCTGGGATGGACCGATATCCCGAATATTGAAGGTAAAGTGCCGCTTGCCTATTCAGCCTTGACCAACACCTATGAAAACAACAAAAAGGGCGTTAAGGTCTATAAGGAAGGTTATAATTTACTGACCATGACTGGAGACTTAGGGTTTAAGAATCCATTCTATAATACAATTAACTATGCTGCCCTGTTTGGCGAATATGTACACAATACCGCTGTATCGAAGAACAATAGCGGCTTTATGACCGGATTTTATTTCGGGGACGAGAAGGTCACAGATAAGAACCAGTGGCAGTTTAAATATTCATTCCGGCGTCTTGAGAGCGATGCAGTCCTGGATGTTCTGCCCGATTCTGACTTCTATGGCGGCATAACCGGTGCCTACGGACACAAGGTTACCTTCGACTACGGCCTGATGAAGAATGTATGGTTTGAGACGAACTATTACCGGACTGAAAAAATCAAATCGAAGGAACAACCGGAAAACGTGTTGCAGACCGATTTGAATTTCAAGTTTTAGTGAACCTCTATTTACAACACAAGGAGATAAACAATGAAAAAGTTTTTATGCTATCTGATGATACTGCTGCTGCCGCTGCTGGCATTTTCGCACTACCCTGCTCACGCAGAGTCAAAGGAACTGCTGGGCGCGGGAGCAACATTTCCCTTTCCGCTGTACTCAAAAATGTTTGATACCTATTATCAGGCATACAAGGTAAAGATAAATTATCAGGCGATCGGCTCAGGCGGCGGGATCCAGCAGCTTATCAGCAAGACCGTAGATTTTGGCGGCACCGATGCGTTTATGAATGCAAGAGAAATGCAGAAAGCCGAAGTCCCTATTCTGCATATCCCGACCTGCCTCGGCGCCGTGGTGGTTACCTATAATCTGCCTAAAAAGCTGACGTTAAAATTCACTCCGGACGTGATAGCAGCTATTTTCCTCGGGAAAATTATCCGGTGGGATGACCCCCGAATTGCGGCCATAAACCCTGAGATAAAACTTCCTGCCATAAGCATTGTGGTTGTCCACCGCTCTGACGGCAGCGGCACCACATTTATCTTCAGCGACTACCTGACCAAGGTGAGCAAAGACTGGGCATTTAAAGTCGGGGCAGATAAATCCCTCAACTGGCCGGTGGGGCTCGGCGCAAAGGGCAACCCCGGAGTGGCAGGCCTCATCAATCAGACTCCCGGTGCCATCGGTTACGTGGAATTGATTTATACCATGCAGAATAATATGCCGGCAGGTATCATTAAGAATAAGGCGGGAAACTTTATTGAACCTAATATAAAATCAACAAGTGCAGCTGCCAATATTGATATGCCGGATGATACCAGGGTTTCTCTCACCGATACCGATGCAGCAGACGGCTATCCCATAAGCGGGTTTACCTGGCTCATATTCTACAAAGAGCAAAATTACGGCGGCAGGAGCAAGGAACAGGCAGAAGCACTGATGAAATTGATGTGGTGGGTAATTCATGAAGGACAGCAGATTGCTGAACAACTTAAGTATTCAGCGCTGCCTGCTGCAGCAGTGAAAAAGGCTGAAACAATTTTACAGTCAGTGGTGTATAATAATTCACCACTACTGAAAAAATAATGTATTAGTGTTGCGGGAGCTGGGGTCTCGGAGACGCCCAGCTCCCGTTGCCTGCTTATTCAATTCATGCTGCCGGTTGGCAACGCGAGCCTGTATGAAACACGTTTTATTTGTCTGCACGCATAATTCAGCACGATCCCAGATGGCAGAGGGGCTGCTCAATGCGCTTTATGGGACATATTATAAAGCATACAGCGCCGGCACGCATCCGGGAACTGTTCATCCCTGCGCAGTCCAGGTGATGCAAGAAATCGGGATTGATATTTCCAGCTATCGGTCAAAGCATCTTGGCGAATTCAGAGACCAGCAGTTTGACTGTGTCGTTACACTGTGTGACAGCAGCCGGGAAGCATGCCCGGTGTTCCCCAATGCGCCCGCACATCTGCATGAAAGCTTCCCTGACCCCTCTCAGCAAAAAGGCTCAGCGGAGGAGATGCTGCAGGCATTCCGGCAGGTGCGCGACAGCATACAGGAGTGGATAACCAGCGTGTTCTAAAAGCAGGCATATACAAGGCGATGAACTCCAGTAGAGAAGAGTGTGCTGTGAGTATGTATAATACCGGCCAGAGCGCTGTCAAAAAGACAGGTTTTCAGTTACTGCCCCCTGCCGAAACGGTCTTTCGCGGCTTCCTCTATGGCGCAGCAGTGTGCATGATACTGCTGCTTGTGGGAATTTTCCTTACACTGCTGGTATATTCCTTTCCGTCAATCAGGGAATTTGGCCTGCGGTTTTTATACGGGAAAACCTGGGACCCGGTAACCGAGGAATTTGGTACCCTGCCTATTCTTATAGGAACAATTATTACGTCTTTTTTATCCCTTGCTATTTCAATTCCCTTCTCCCTGTCGTTATCCATTTACCTGGGTGAATATTCGACAAAGGGCACCGTGGCCTCCCTTTTGCAGGGCGCCATAGAACTTCTGGCAGGGATCCCATCGATTATTTACGGATTCTGGGGGCTGTTCATTCTGGTGCCCATAGTCAGATCTATAGAAACTGCGTTGGGAGTACCCCCCCTGGGAGTGGGCATATTCGCATCATCGCTGGTGCTTTCTATCATGATTATACCCTATTCTGCTTCACTGGGCAGAGAGGTGATCCGCCTGGTGCCTGACGAACTTAAGGAGGCGGCGTATTCCCTTGGCGCTACGCGGTTTGAGGTAATACGAAAAATAATTCTTCCGTATGTGATTTCAGGCATTACTGCAGGAAATCTCCTGTCTCTGGGAAGAGCAATCGGTGAAACCATGGCGGTCACCATGGTCATTGGCAATGCCAACTTTATTCCTACCAGTATCTTTGCCCCGGCAAATACCATGGCGAGCGTTATTGCCAATGAATTCACCGAGGCAACCGGCACTCTATACGTGTCTTCGCTGATTGAAACCGGATTATTGCTGTTTATTGTCACTATGATAATAAACATGGTCGGGAAGCAGATCATAAAAAAGATGAGCGTTCAGGTATAGTATGGAGACTGAAAATTTATTCTTTCGTATATTCAAGGACCGGCTGTTTAAACTAGTGGTCATCGTTTTTTCTTTTGCATCGAGCCTTCCCCTGCTGTTCATCCTGTTCTATATTTTTAAAAACGGCATCGCGGTAATCAACTGGCAATTTCTCACTCAGTTGCCAAAACCGGTTGGTGAAGTTGGCGGGGGCATTTCCAATGCGATTGTAGGGACTGCTATACTAATTATACTTTCCAGTATCTGTTCTATTCCTCTGGGAATCTGTACCGGGATTTATCTGTCGGAGCACAGAACAGGGAAACTGTCATATGCCGTGCGGTTGTGTGTGGAGATACTGCAGGGGATGCCATCAATTGTTATTGGCATCATAGCCTATATGTGGATCGTGATGCCGTTGCGCACATTTTCCGCTTTTTCAGGAGGCATAGCCCTTGCCATCATGATGCTACCGATAATAGTGCGATCAACAGAAGAAACCCTGAAGCTGATTCCCGATTCGCTGAAAGAAGCATCATTAGCTCTGGGGGTACCCTACTACAAGACCATCCTTAAGGTCATTGTGCCGGCAGGATTGAGCGGTATCGTGACTGCTGTTATCATCAGTATCGCACGGGTTGCCGGCGAGACTGCCCCGCTGCTGTTTACTGCATTTGGCAACCCATTCATGAATGTGAATATCTCAAAGCCGGTTAACGCGCTGCCATTGCTGATTTTCAATTATGCTGCAAGTCCATACCCTGAATGGCATGCCCTGGCCTGGGGCGCTTCACTGGTGCTGGCAGTATTCGTTTTAACGCTCAACTTTTTTGCTAAGATGATGACTAAAAAATGGAAAGTCCAGTTTTAAAAGTAGAGAGCTTCTGTGCCTCTTTTGGAGAGCACAACGTATTAAAAAACATCACATTAGATGTTACGCAGAATAAACTTACCGCAATGATGGGGCCCTCCGGGTGTGGTAAAACCACGCTGGTGAGATGTATTAACAGAATGCATGAGCTGATCCCCAATGCGTCCGTTTCCGGGAAGATGTTACTGCACAACGAGGATCTCTACGCGATGAGCCCGATTATTGCCAGACGGAAAATAGGTATGGTGTTTCAGCGGCCAAATCCGTTTCCGACCATGACCATTTACGATAATGTGATTGCTGGATATAAGCTCAATGGCGTAAAAAAAAGCAGGGAAGAATTTGATAAAATTGTTGAAGAATCGTTGCGCAGGGCTGCTTTGTGGGATGAGGTAAAAAATGTTTTGTACCGGAAGGGAACATTCCTGTCCGGCGGGCAGCAGCAGCGGCTCTGTATCGCCCGTGCTCTGGCAATGAGGCCTGAGATTCTGCTGCTTGATGAGCCAACCTCAGCACTTGACCCGAAATCAACGTCACATATAGAAGAATTAATGATTGAGCTGAAAGAGACGGTCACCATCATTCTGGTCACCCATAATATTGCCCAGGCAGCACGCACATCTGACTTTACCGCGTTTATATATTTGGGAGAACTGGTTGAATTTGGCCCGACTCAAAAGCTGTTTACGGTACCAAAGGACAAGCGGACAGAGGAATACCTCACCGGTAAATTTGGATAATAAACAGCTGAGATCTGACAGCTACTACCTTCTATGAGAGGAAACCATGCAGGAAGAAAAATTAACCGAGTTAAAAAAAGAGCTTATCGAGTTTGCAACCCTGGTAGAGCACATGATTGCCAAAAGCATAAAGGGGCTGGTCACACGGAACAAACAGATGCTCAACGATGTGCTCCATAACGATGAGCCGAAAGCAAATGCTCTGGATATAAAGCTCGACGAGTTGTGCACAACGCTCATTGCCCAGTATCAGCCCATGGCAAAGGACTTGCGAACTATCCTTATGATTTTCAAGATGAATGATGACCTGGAGCGCATGGCTGACCATGCGGTGAATATTTCAGAAAGCGGTCTCTACCTGCTGGAATCCCCTACCGTAAAGCCTCTCATTGATATACCTGAAATGGAAGCAGTTGCTGCGCGGATGGTAAAGGACAGCATCACCGCATTTATCAATGAGAATGCAGCTCTTGCTAAAGATGTATGTGCACGGGATAGTGTTATAGATACGTTACGTGATACGGTGTACCGGGAGCTCTTCTCGGTTATGTCCACTGACCCCTCTACTATTGAGCGATCTCTCCATCTCATGAGAATTGCGCGGAA
>CAIYCZ010000460.1 GCA_903924805.1 uncultured delta proteobacterium
TCAGTCAACGAAGCTGAGTCACCCGGTCGCTCCAGGCCATCTTTTATCATGAACGCCCCTCTGCTGTCATCCCTGTTCTGGGCAGGCGCAGCCCCGAAAAAAATAAGGCACATGCCTGCTGCCATCACTGCTGCTAAAATTGTTTTTCTCATATCTCTCCCTTTCATTGTTTGCTGGATATCCTTCGCTGCTGCGCATGTTAACACTTCGGCAAAACAGCGTAAGGCCTGAACGCGTTTGATAGACAAATATTTTCCTTGCCCCATCACTGAGCATCCCGTACGAGGCTTTTGATCCGGCCGTCGGCAAAGTTGACTCCGACTGAACCGCAGCTTCGGATTGAAATTCGGCGAGGAAGGCAACAGGCATACCGGTGACTGCAGTCCGGTATGCCCTGTTGTATATATTAGTTTTTAACTAGTCAGCCGTCAACGGCTCAGGTTTCGGCAGTTCAACCGATTTTACAAGCGTCATATCCGATACTGTGTACTGATGAATGCTTTGGCCTCTCAGCATAAACAGATACGTGCCGTCAGTGCATAGTCCCGAACCTGCCGGTGGAGGTGGAGGCTGAGTTTGGTTGTCACTACTGACGTCACTGCTGACCTTTCCCCTGATTTGGTTGTCGCTGTCTGGCGGCGAGGCAAGTTTGGGAAGTGCGACAGTGTTTACAAGTGATAGATCAGCTATGGAATACTGATACATGGCATCGCCTGCCATAACAAACAGGTATTGCCCGTCGGCACATAATCCTGCACCTGCCGGCGGAGGCCCATTGACCTGCTGGGCATAAGCCCCTGCTGCACTGATGAGAAGCATGAAAAGCATAAGAGCTATGTTTGAAACACGAAAGAACTTCATTGTCTGTCTCCTTTGTTAAAGATTGTTTTTTTGCTATTTTGCCGGGTTCGTCCTTTGAAGCAGCAGAGTCAAAGTTTTGTAATCGTCGTACTGTTCACCTCCTTTCTGTTTAGCTGGCTCAATCTTCGCTTTGACCTTGCGCTCTGCATACAAAAATAGCATCTGATTATGGAGAAAATATGGAGGCATTATGTGAAGAGTGTGGAGAATGCAGTGCTGGAAATATTTAATGCTATAGTGTGGTCAGTGCGGTATAATAAAATTAAACATACGGGCGGCCTGAAGCATCATGCGTTTAAATCTATCGTTTAAATTTTATATTGCTTTTCTTGCGACATCATTCACGATCGTTGTCGTCATGGTCGTGGCCATGCAGTTCTATGCTTACCGGAGCTTCACGGACTATATACATAAGGTGGAAGCGATACGGCTCAGCGAGCTCAGTCCGATCCTGAGCCGGGAATATCAGGGCAGCAATGGCTGGGAGCGGCTGCGCGACAACCCGGAACGGTGGCATGAACTGTCGCGGCCCCGCGGTTCTGCCGCCTATGCAGAGAAACCACCCTCAATGCCATCGGGTTTTGAATCCTACCTGGAGCCGCCTCCGCCGAGGGAGCGCAGAGGTGAAGACCGGCGCGACACGTGGCACAGGTTTCCCGAAGATGATGCGCTGCGGGACGGGCAGGACAGAAGGCCTCCCCCTGATGAACAAGACGCTGAAAGAAGACCGCCAGAGGATGATCGTGACAGACCCCCTGAGCGGCCGGCTTTCGGAATAGAGCACAGGCTCGCGCTGTTTGATGAGCAGAAGGAACCTGTAGTAGGACGAGCTGAATCCACAGAAGGCCATACACTGCAGGAAATCGTCGTACATGGAAAAATAGTCGGGTGGCTGGGACTCAGAAACGAAGAGAGCCTGTCAGATCCGCTGGACATGGCCTTTTTAAAACAGCAGGCCCAGGCTTTCTACATTGTCGGAGCCCTCATGCTGGTGCTTGCGGCTGTTGTGGCATTTCTGCTGTCGCGCCATTTGCTGGCGCCGGTCAAACAGCTGATCAAGGGCACCCGCAGCCTCACATCCCGCAAGTTTGATACGCGGATCAATGTGACCACTTCCGATGAGCTGGGCCAGCTTGCCGAAGATTTCAACCAGATGGCCCAGACCCTGCAACAGTATGAGCAGCTGCGGCAGCAGTGGATTTCCGATATTGCCCATGAGTTGCGCACGCCCCTTTCTATCCTGCGGGGCGAAATCGAGGCGTTGCAGGACGGGATACGTGAGGCAAGCAGCCAGCGGCTTGAATCCCTGCATGCCGAGGTTGTGCATATGAGCAGGATCGTCAGCAACCTGCACGACCTGTCGCTGGCGGAAAGCGCCGTGCTGCATATTAAGAGAGGGCCTGTCAACCTGGTGCGGGCTGTGCGGGCGTGCCTGCAGAAGTTTCAGAGCATGTTGGCTGAGCACAGCATTGTACTTGTCGATGAGCTTGGCGATACGGAAACTATCACAATACCTGGCGACAAAGACCGGCTCACGCAGGTGTTTTCAAACCTTTTGGAAAACACCCTGCGCTACACGGATTCGCCGGGCAGACTTACCGTGCGCCAGCTCTGCACCACGAGCGACGTGCTGCTGCTGTTTGCTGATACCAAGCCGGGAGTGCCGCATGAATCACTTCCCCGCCTGTTTGACCGGCTGTACCGGGTCGATCAGTCACGAAGCCGCAAGCAGGGCGGCAGCGGCCTGGGGCTTTCAATCTGCAAAACAATTATTGAAGCCCATAACGGTACAATCAAAGCGCAGCATGCGGCAACCGGCGGATTGCAGATAGAGATCATGCTCCCCCTTCAGAACAAAGCATATAAACCTGCACGGAAGGACACAGACAACGATGACGCATAAGCATATTCTCATTGTTGAGGACGAGCAGAAGATAGCAGCGCTGCTGAAAGAGTATCTTGAAAAAGCCGGCTACCGGGCAACCATTGCAGGCCGGGGTGATCAGGCTGTTGCGCAGGTCAGGAAAAGTTCGCCCGCCCTGATGCTGCTTGACATCATGCTGCCCGGCATGGACGGCATTGCCGTGTGCCGCGAGGTGAGAAAAGTTTCTAACCTCCCCATCATCATGACCACGGCAAAGGTGGAGGAGATCGACAGGCTGCTCGGCCTTGAGATCGGCGCCGATGATTATATCTGCAAGCCCTTCAGCCCTCGGGAGGTTGTGGCGCGCGTAAAAGCCGTGCTGCGGCGCAGCAACCCTGAAACGGTTGAAAAGAATCTTGCCCTCGGGCCCATAGCCCTTGATGAAAACACGCATCTGGCCCTGGTAAGCGGCCAGACCCTTGATCTTACGCCAAGCGAATTCAGTCTCCTGCAGGTGCTTATTTCTCAGCCAGGCAGGGTTTTTTCGCGGGATGAGCTGCTTGCGCGCGTTCAAGGGTATGACTGCGAAGGCTATGACCGAACCATTGACTCGCACATAAAAAACCTGCGAAAAAAACTTGCCGATCACCTGCCCGGACAGGAAATAATCACCACGGTCTACGGCATTGGATACAAGCTGAGCTGCACTTTACAATGATCCATTGCATGAAGCGCCTGCGTGATCGGGCACTGCTCTAACCCCCTATGCAGCACATGCAGCCGTATTGAACCCGTGAGAATCAGGCCATGCCTGCGGCTTTACCGTCAGCCTGTCTTGAAAGCCCCGCTTTATAAGCGGGGATGAAAAGGCA